>JAMDDG010000225.1:0-4296 GCA_023488865.1 Bacteroidota bacterium
ACATTGCTCGGAACGATAAATTTGTTTTTCGATGACAACACTAAAATACTAAAATTTAATCACTTATGCAAATATATGTGATAGTATATCAATGGTTTACCTGTTTTTTTAATCTGTTAAAGTAGAATTAACTTCTGGGTGCAAACCAGTTGAGTCAATGCAGGCATTTTTTGAAATATTAATTATTTTGTATTCTTCTTCCGAGTAATTACTGAAATCATATCTATATAAATAAAAATATGGAATTCCTAGCAATAATCTAATTACCATGTCGTCAGCAGGAGAAAGGCCTTTGTCAAACTCTTGTTTGAAAGTTATTAGTTGCCCTGTATTCCACTTATCGTTTGAAGGCGTTTTATTTAAGGAATTAAATTCAAAATATTTCCAATAATTCTTGCGATTATATCCTTCAAGGAAAATAGAAGGGTCAAACTCTTTAAAATCATAACTCATCTCTTTATGATTTGGGTGATAAGTCGAATAAATACTACCTACCTTTCCTAATAACTTAAACCAAACAATATTATTCCCTTCAAATTCTTTTACGCTTCCGTTTATAATTGCTCTCTCTGATAAATTCCCATTTTTCATTGCAATTTTAGTAATCAAGTTCCCATTATTATCAAATGATGAATAATTCAAACATTTGCCATAATTAAAATTTGATTTTATCTTTTTCTTCCCATCGTAATAAAAAACATTGCTTTCACCATCTAATAAGTCATTCTTGAAATTAAGGTATGCGCCCTTATACAATGTAAAAAAGTCATCATAAATTGGGCTTAAAGTTTTCCCAGTGATTACCATTCTTCCATTTATCATTGCATAATTATACTCAGCAAATACTTTATTCGAATTTACTTTACCCGTTACGGTGCTGTCAAATTGTAGCACTGGTCCGTTTCTTTTACCGTTTTCATAATAAGAAATTACTTTATCACCAATTTGTTTCCCATGAAAATTAAAAGCGCCATTGAATGTTAATTCAATTTCATTTGAGTAGTCAAAGTATTTTCCTTTTTCAAAATCAATATAATATTCCTGCGTCCGACCATCTTCCTTATAAAAGACAGCGTTTTTCATTTCGTTCTTGGATTTATAATTAATCTTTGCAACTGGTTGAGAATTTTTAAAATAGGTCTCAGATAACACATCGAGGTTATCATTTAAAACAATTTCTCTTCTGATTGTATTGTCTTTATAATACTCTTTTGTTGTTAAATTATTCTGAGCTAATGAAAGAAACGAATACATAATACCGCAAAGAGCTATTATTATCCTTTTATTTCTCAGACATTTATACAAATTTCTCATAAGTAATGATTCATTATAGTTAATACCTTAATAGTGCACCTTTAACAGGATGCCTTGTATCACCTTGACATTGCATCCACCAGAAATTAAAACACTTGGAAAATTAGACTTAACCCATTTGGCATTAACTGGAGTACCTTTGTCGTAATAATACTTGGCCTTACAAAGAACATTCTTACTGATAGATTTATAGTTGCATCCGATTTCATTTCTTTTGGGAATTGAAAATTGTAAAACTTCTTCGTTCACTCTGTTGAGTTTAAATGCAACGAATCTAAAATGCAAATAATTTCCGGTTGTATACAAGATATCATCTGGCTTCAAAGTCATTTTGATTGTTTCCCAAAATTCGCACATAATGATCTATTCTTTAATGAACGTAAAATTTCCCTTTTGTAAGCAATATGTTTTATTACCACCAAATGTTTTACACTCGGATAACTCCCATCTTCCTGCTAAATCAGAGATCCATTCGCAACCTTGTAGAATATCTAATTCAATAATTAATTTTTTATCAGTAGATTCTTTCCAGTTTCCCTTAGTTGAACAATATATTCTTTTACCTTGCTTGGGCGTCACAAAAACATTTCCGCTGTACTGTAATTCAATACTAATACTTGGAAATGAACTTTTATATAGTCCTGAGAATGAGCTTTTTTCAAAGTTTATTTTTCCAAGTTCACCTCCACCATTTAATTCGCGCTTAATTTCTTTAATACCGTATAAACCTGACTCATCCCTTTTTCTTGCAAGTATGCGAATAGGATTACCTTTCTCATAAAAATTTATAGATATTTCATCCTCAGAATACTTACATTTAGCTGAAATTTTCGTAAAACTATCATTCTTGGTCAACTCCACTACACTGTCATTTTTAATTGTACCTATTAATCTAAAAGATTTACAATGCTGAATAAGTTTGCTCTCACTTACCTCAATCTTTAATTCTTTGGTTTCAGTGTTCAGTGTCACATTTGTTGAAATGAATGAATCTTCTATACGGTTTGTTTCCAATATAGGAAATACTGTCATTAATCCTGAATATTTAATTGTAGGAGAACAAGAATTCAAAATTATTAGTGATAGAAAAGACAAGTAATAGAGCTTATCTTGCATCCGATACGATCTGAAAGCTTTATAAAAAATTATATTTTTCAACTTGATAGAAAATTTTAGATAGGATATCCCGCGACTTTGATGGTTATGGTGGTAATTAATGCACATAAAGGTAAAGAAGAATTTTTCAATAATCCAATTGATAAAGAATATTTCTTTCAAATGTTCATTTTCTTCTACAAGACTATTTTTGACTATATCAGGATTAGCTGTCAGGATCAAAACGAATCCAGACAACTGCAGGACATAAAAGGATTTGATTATGTATTTACAAATAAATGCTCTGGTAGCATTGCATTTTTTAACCGAGCAAAAGGACCACAGATTATAGAACCGATTGATCAAAAGAAATTGGCACATTTGCCCTTCTGAACAGCACTATTGATTATCTTTCACATTATTTATCTAACTTTGGGATTAATCGTGTACTTCGTCAAACCTGAATAACTCTAAAGTGTATTTAGCCATAAGCATTGACAAACGATACCTTTACTAATTTAAAATAATCATTATGAGAGCAAAAACTTTCGCAAGCAACAATGGTTGGACATCTCCAGTTTCATTGTCGACATTTGGAATACCTATTCCACAGCAAAATCCGAAAAAGCACTTAGGCTTAGAGGAATTTAATTTTATTAAGATTATGAAGGATAGGAAATTGGCATATATCCCCTGTTTTAGCTCATCAAGAGCTGGTAGCTTCGACATTGACTTATTCTATCTTAATGATGTTAATCACACTACTTATCATTATGCAACTTTAAAAGGAGTTCGATCAATTCAAAAAAATGAAATCGCAGGTTTGAGACAAGATCTCATAACCGCTGGATTACCCCAATGGGTTGCAAATGATGCTAGATTTCAAGATAACTATGGACCTGAATTATTTCCCATTGCCTTGGAAAAATGGAATCTATTATTCAATTGCAACAATATTATTGCGAATAGAACTGATGATCGCTTTATTTTAAACGTAAGGTATGAAGAACTGATTCAAGAAGAAGCAGTTAGGGTAGGATGGAATAATTTACATTTTGCAAGCAGATTATATCCCAATGAAGCTAACCCGCTAGCAGAGCTTGCTGACTTAGACCTTGATTAGTAGAGCATTTAAATTATCTTCAAATTATAATTTGGGGAAGTTTGAACTCCTCATATACCGATACAGTTAAAATTTAGTTTACTGCGTCCAGTTGCCATTCCAAGGCATAAAGCAATATTTAATGCAGGCGTAGAATCTCGAAATTATTTCTTTAGTTTCTCCTTGAGTAGTTTGATGTAGACCCCGCCAACGACTGAACGGGCCTGGAAGCCGCGCATTTCGCCGCTTCTGGTCCAGTACCAATCGGACATGGGAACACGGTCGGGTGTTTCGTTTAAAAAAGCATATACCGGTTTTGTCAATTCACTAAATTGTTCTTTGGTACCTGCCATGGTTGCGGTCCAGATAATCCAGTCGAGTTTAGTGTAAGTTTCGCGATTATCCAGAGGTAACCCGTAATGATTCTGAATCTTCAGGTAATAAGCGATCTCTTTGTCTTTGACCTGTTTGGGGAATAAATTAAATCCCAGGATTTCGTCCCAGACCATGTTGTATTTCTGCGACCAACTGCCTGGTTTGTCGAATGCCAGTTTAAAGTGGTCGCCATCATCTGCTGTCTTGACCCAATTTTGCGCCAACTCAGTTGCAATCTTGTGATAGGATGAAGCTTCTGTATCCAGTTTGCGCATTTCGCAAAGCATGGCATAAGAGGCCAGTCCCATGATTGCCTTGACTGACAGGTTGGTATTGTGTGCCAGGTGACCGGCAAAATCGTCTGTGCAAAGTTGGTTCTCCGGGTCAAAACCCTTTTCTTTCAGGTATTC
>JAMDDG010000225.1:4306-9389 GCA_023488865.1 Bacteroidota bacterium
GGCCGGATTTTGAATTCGATGGAGTTCAGATTTGCTTTTACAATTTATAGTATATGATTCCCAGCGCTGAATTCCGGTTTCGAGCTATGAAGATGAATGAAAGTTCATCTTTCTTTCGTCTAAATTTCCTGTAGCAGGCCGAATGCTTACTTTTCAACCGAAATACTGTGCAATTTTCAAACGGTAGTTACAGCCAGTCCCATGATTGCCTTGACTGACAGGTTGGTATTGTGTGCCAGGTGACCGGCAAAATCGTCTGTGCAAAGTTGGTTCTCCGGGTCAAAACCCTTTTCTTTCAGGTATTCCGCCCATTTGGTGATAGCCTTCCAGTATTTAGCCGCGTAATCAGCATTGCCTTCTGTTTTGGCAATGGCACCTGCCAGGATGATCATGTTTCCGCACTCCTCGACCGGCATCTGGAATTCCTATGTCTTTTCTCCGCCACCATATTTCTGTCCGTTACCCAGCGGATACTTCCCGATATCATGCGGGGCATAAGGCCATGGCCATCGGCCGGATTCCGCATATTCAAAAATCGGAGTCGTCTGTGCTTTAATCAGAACCGGATTCAGGTATAGGAAGAAAGGAGCGGCCGGATAGAAAACATCTACCGTTCCCATTGAACCATTGCTGAAATTTTCCTTTGAAAAACAGAGTGGCTCGCCGTTTTCGTTTTTGACTACTTTGTGTGCAGCCATGCACTGACGGTAAGCCAATGCACAGATGGCACGGTATTCCTTCCCACCCAGGTTTTCTGCTTTTGCAAGTAAATCCTTGTCATAGAGCGCACAACGTGTTTTAATTGATTCATATTCCTTTTCTCCAGTGAGAAGCAGCTCATCAATTCCGGAGAATTTTTTGTGCCAGTAACCTTCCAGTTTCTTGCCAAAATATTCGACCGAGAGGATATCATCGTAAGCAAGCGTCAAGTGCTTTTCAGTTGCTTTACCCGGTGTAATGTTCACTGGAAGAATCATTGCCAGAACTGCATTGAGCTCTCCGGCCCGTTTCCCCTGATCTGCTTCAACCATACCCGGAAAGAGCTGACCGGTAGTGAACGCCTGCATCGCATCATCGCGTCTGCCAGCAAAAGATGTCTTTACTTCACCGGAAGCTGCTGCCAAATACAGGTATCCCCAGTCAATCCGGAGATCGTCGCCGCTCTTTTGCAGTACAGGCTGTTTCCTTGCTTCCGATTTTTAGTACCTCAAGTTGCTGAACACTTTGTTTTCCGAAGGTTACCGCTTGGGACCCTTTGTCGACCGAGGCGAGTCCGGAAATATCGAAATAGATTTCAGCGGCATGACTCTTCTTATCAGTGGCGGTAAAACTCCAGGAGACGTAGCTCAGCGGACGGGTCACCAGATCGAGGTCCTCGACCAGCAACGGCGTCAAAAAACTGAGCTTGATTTCCATACCGGCTTCCTGGTAAGTATAGACAGTTTTAGTGGGAGTAATATCTGAGCTAACCCATTTAGCGGCCTGCACATATGCAGGCAATTTGCCCATCAGGCGAAATATTTTACCATCAATCTTTATCAATGGTATGGATTGGCATGGGCTTCCCCGTCCAGTGAGTCGTTTCGCAACGGGTCGGATTTTCGTCGGACGACCAGATGCTGAAATAGGGATCACAAGTAACCAATGGGTACGAAGGCGCCCGGAAACCACTGGTTTGAGCAAATATCGTAACCGTGCTTGCCAATAAGAGCAGGAAAATGAGCTTAATTTTTATCATTTTTTTGTTTCGAATGAAATTGGTTTTGTATCAACATTCAAATATATACCTCCTTATCCAACAAAATGATTTCAGCCTAAACTTTTTTTTTATTTTATATCAATCATTAAAAAAAACTTATCTTTACGCTCTATTTTAACTTAGTTTAAGTATGAATAGCATACAAAAAAACAAAGAAACCGTCAAGAATATCTTCACGGAATACCTTGAAAGAAACGGGCATCGCAAGACGCCTGAGCGTTATGCCATCCTGGATGAAATCTACTCGCGCGACGGTCATTTTGACATTGAGACGCTCTATATCTCAATGAAAAATAAGAATTACCGCGTCAGCAGGGCAACCTTGTACAATACCATCGAAATCCTTTTGGACTGCAAATTGGTAGTCAAGCATCAATTTGGGAAAAATATCGCCCAGTTTGAGAAAACTTTAGCGACCACCCAGCACGACCATCTCATTGATATCCGTACCGGAAAAGTGACTGAATTTCATGATGAGCGCATCAACCAAATTATTGAAGATGCCTGTGCCCTTTATAATTTCAAGTTATCACACCACTCACTCTATCTTTACGGCGAGTCGGAAGAGACGAAATAACAGATCCGAAATAAGTAAAAAAACCTCTTTTTACAGAGGTTTTTTTGTGTCTTTATGGTAAAAATCGCTTAATTTTGTAAGGTTTTGTCTAATCCGTCAAATAAAAAATAATCAAATGCAAGTTGATGTATTGTTGGGTCTTCAGTGGGGAGACGAAGGAAAAGGAAAAGTTGTGGATGTACTGACACCGAGGTACGACGTTATTACCCGTTTTCAGGGTGGACCCAATGCCGGGCATACCCTCGAGTTCAACAACATCAAGCATGTTCTTCATACCATCCCGTCGGGCATTTTCCGGGGAGACAAGATCAACATAATTGGCAACGGGGTGGTCATCGACCCCTCCATCTTCAAAAAGGAGATCGAATCCCTGAAAAATATCGGTTTTGACCTTACCAAAACACTCTACATCTCGAAGAAGGCCCACCTGATCCTGCCAACCCACCGGTTGTTGGACGCAGCTTCAGAAGCTGCCAAAGGTGAACTAAAAATTGGCTCAACCTTGAAAGGGATCGGACCCACCTACCGGGATAAAATCGGCAGAGAAGGATTAAGGATAGGCGATATCCTGCATAATTTTAAAGAGAAGTACCAGGAACGGGTAGCACAACACATCGAATTGCTTACCAAGTTTTATCAATTTGATTACAAGCAAGCGCTTGAAGACTACGAAAAAGAGTGGTTCGAGGGTATTGAAGTAATCAAACAGTTTCAACTGATAGACAGTGAACACTTTATCAACAATCTGCTCTTAGCAGGAAAGTCCGTAATTGCCGAGGGTGCGCAAGGGACAATGCTCGACATTGATTTTGGCTCCTATCCGTTTGTCACTTCTTCCAATACTATCGCAGCCGGGGCCTGTACGGGACTTGGGATTGCACCTAACAAAATCGGGAAAGTTTACGGTATTTTCAAAGCCTATTGCACCCGGGTTGGCAGTGGCCCATTCCCTACCGAACTGTTGGATGGAACGGGGGAAACTTTGCGCAGAATCGGGAAAGAATATGGCGCAACTACAGGAAGGCCGCGCCGTTGCGGATGGTTAGACCTGGTCGCCCTTCGCTATGCCATCATGATCGACGGGGTAACCGATCTGATCATGATGAAAGCAGATGTGATGGATAGGTTCGAAACGATCAAAATCTGTACTTCCTACTCTATATCAGGTGTAATAACCAAGGATTTCCCCAACGAGATTGACGATCAGGTTACTCCGGTTTATACTGAGCTGAAAGGTTGGAAAACGGACTTAACAGAAGTTGATCATACCAGCAAATTTCCTGAAGAGCTGAGCAATTACATTCAATTTATAGAGGAATACCTGGGGGTTCCCGTCACGATTGTATCCGTTGGCCCCAACCGTTCACAAACCATAGAAAGATAAAACATTGCTTGAACCTGTTCATATTAACGGCTTATACACTGATTATTATGAGCTTTCCATGGCCCAGGGTTATTTTTACGCCGGTAAACAAGAGGAGAAAGCTGTATTTGATTATTTTTTTCGCACCAATCCGTTCAATGGCGGTTTTCTGGTTTTTGCGGGATTAGCAGATTTTCTGGAACAACTGCAATCCTTTACCTATGACAATGAGTCCATTAATTATCTGCAAAACCAAGGATTTAAACCGGAATTTTTGGATTATTTGAGGTGCTTTAGCTTCAAAGGAAAGATTTTTTCCGTCAAAGAGGGTGAGCTTGTATTTCCAAACGAACCTATCGTCCGGATTGAAGCCAACCTTATTGAAGCGCAATTGATTGAGACCTTGCTATTGAACTTCCTTAATTTTCAATCTTTGATTGCCACCAAAGCCTATCGGATGAAATTGGCTGCCAACGGAAAGAGTTTCTCCGATTTTGGGTTGCGCAGGGCGCACGGGTTTGGCGGTCTGCAAGCCAGCCGGGCAGCAATCATCGGGGGAGCATCTTCTACTTCTAACGTACAAGCCGGATTTATGTACCATATTCCTGTTTCCGGAACGATGGCCCACAGTTGGGTACAAAGTTTCGAAAACGAGTTGACGGCCTTTCGTACCTATGCACAGTTCAATCCTAAAAATACCATTTTATTAGTCGATACTTACGATACCCTTCGCAGCGGAATCCCCAATGCCATTCTGGTGGCCAGAGAGATGGAACAACGGAACAAGCAACTGGTCGCTATCCGACTCGACAGCGGCGACCTGGCTTATCTTAGCAAGAAGGCGCGGAAGATGCTGGACAAGGAGGGATTGACCTACGTTAAAATCCTTGTATCCAATCAATTGAATGAGCATGTGATCAATAGTTTGGAAGAGCAAAACGCTCCCATCGACGGATTTGGAATAGGTACTGAATTAGTTACCGGAAAGCCGGATGCTTCCCTCGATGGCGTCTACAAACTGTGCGAGAGCGCCGGAAAGCCGAGCATGAAAATTTCCGAAAATATTGAGAAAAATACCCTTCCGGGAAAGAAAATGGTTTGGCGGTTTTTCGATAATGAGGGAAATATCTACCGGGATGGAATCCTGTTAGATGAGGAGATTCCCGGTGATTGTGAATGGCTCTACCATCCTACCCAACCCGACAAAAAAACGCAGGTTTGTCAGCTTAAAAGAGAGCAATTGTTGCAGCCTGTCTATGAAAACGGATTGATTTTACATCCAATGCCTTCTCCTGTCGAATGTAACCAATATTTGAACCAGCGTGCAAAACAACTTCCCGAAGAGCACAAACGGTTTATCATGCCACACCTATTCAAAGTTGGA
>JAMDDG010000014.1:0-3707 GCA_023488865.1 Bacteroidota bacterium
GCTTATGTTCCGGGGGTATACAATCCCGCTGCCTGGGCCTATATCAACGATGTCACGTTGGTTGACGAAACTGCCAAAACGATTTCATTTCCAGTCAGGAACAGCTTCGTTGGAGATTATACAGGCGGCGAACCGGCTGCTTTTGGTGCAAGTGTTACTTATTACAGCCGGCAAAACGGAAACTGGAACGATCCAAATACCTGGTCAACTGTCGGTTATGGTGGAGTTGCCGCATCATCCATCCCTGGCGCTTCAAGTCCCGTTTTTATAGGTGATGGAAATACGTATAACCATACAGTTACTGTTTCTGCAAATACAGCACTTTCAGGCAGTTTATCCCTAAAACAGGGGTCTACTTTGGACTTAGGGGTCACCTCCGGCAATAATTTTGGAACGGTGATATCCGGGAGCAACGGCACAATGCGTATTACTTCCAATGGGGCAACAGCAATTTTCCCGGCAGGGGATTTCGGCAACTTCCTGGGGCCGGCAGGCGGCACCGTTGAATATTACACAACCGGGACACAAGACTTTGTAATTCCTGCTACAAGTGCAGCACCCTCCTCCGCTTCGATCGTCAGCTATTTTAATCTAAAACTCACTCCCCAATCAGGCAGGCAAATTACTATGCCCAATTCAGACCTGACAATTTATGGAGATATGACCATCCAGGGCGCTTCGGCAACCGGCCTGGTCAATTTGAATGCTGTTGCTGCAAGAAATCTTTCCGTCAACAACAATCTGAATATCACGGGAGGAAACTTAATCTTTAATAATGCTTTCGCACAAGCTTTAACCATTGGAGGAAATATCGCCATCTCCACCGGCGCCCTATTTAATGTTGCCACTACCGGAACGGCAGTAAACAATACAATTTCTATCGGAGGAAGCCTTATCAACAATGGCACTTTCGATATGAGTGCGGGGACAGGACGGTTATGTGCCGTTACGTTTACGGGAGCTTCCAATGCCACCATATCCGGGAACGGATCTACCACAGATTTTTACTCCATCACCGTAAACAAGGGCAGCTCCTATACCCCAATCCTCGATGTGACCTCAACAGCATTTTCCTGCTCCAACAATACGACTCCCCTTACTTTGACAAACGGTACTTTCAGGTTATCCAGCGCACTTTCAGTCAACCTGTCTGCGGTAGGGTTAACCATCCCGTCAACGGCTTGTCTTTCTTCAAACGGAGGATCGATTTTGCTGGCAACAACGGCCGATAACAATGCGGATATTGACCTGGGCGGTAAGATTGAAATATTGCCCGGGTCAGGAAGTATAACTATCGGGACATCCACAAATGTGGTTAACAACGACATTGTCTATCAGGGAACAGGTACCCCTACCATCGACATTCAGGGAGGGACCCTGTTTGTGAATGGCCAGATCAGAAGAAATTTGTTAAATAGTCTAGGCTCACTTACCTATAAACAATCAGGATCAAGTAGTGTTACCATCAACGGACAAAATTCACAGGCAACCCGTGCAAAATTAGAAGTTGTCAACACCGGTAGCGATTTTGAGATGGCTTCTGCCAGCACGCTAACGATCGTCAGAGGGGCAGGCACTTCGTTCAATGATCTATACCTTGATCCGGCAACTTCAACCGTGACAGGCGGGACCATTATTTTTGGGAATGGGTCAACTGAAACAGGGACGAGCCAGGTTTTCTCAATGAATTCGACTGTTTCACTGAATAACCTTACCGTCGATGGCACCACGACATCTAAAACAGTCTCACTATCGAACAACAATTTAGTTTTGTTGGGTAACCTGAATATAAATGGCGCTTCTTCGGTTTTTAATGTCAACAGTTTAAACCTAACTATTGGCGGAAATTTGATCAATTCAAATACTGATGCAAATACGGGGGTTACAACAGGTGGTTTTAGGCCGGGTTCGACTTCCCAAACAACTACTTTTAACAGCCAGGCCAGCAACCAAACGGTTACCGGTACCGGAACAAATCTAACCAATTTTGCAAATTTGGTTATCAACAATACTTTTTCGGGAGGAACAGTTACATTATCATCGAATAGCGCTTTGCGCGTCAACAACAATCTTACGCTTACCAATGGGACACTTGCTGATGGTGGCAACGTCATTACTGTTTTGGGGAATATCGCCAACTCTGCCATCCACTCAGGCAGTGGAAGAATAACGTTGGCCGGGAGTACCATACAGGTTTTATCGGGTAATGGTTCAGGTAAATTTGGCAACCTTTACCTGAACAGCGCCTATGATGTTCAGATGACTGCCAATCAAGAAATTACAGGTATATTAACTTTTAATTCGAAGATACTGGACATCGGAAGCAACCTGCTCAAACTCTCGAATACAACCTCCGGGGCAACCGCCGGAAGTTCAGCAACCAGCTACATCAAAACGAACGGTTTGGTAACCGATTTGGGAGTACAAAAATCGTATCCTGCATCTGCCCTTAATTATACTTTCCCGATAGGGGTAGCAGGTAAATATACGCCTGCACTTATCAATGTAACAGCCAATTCGGCTGCCGGCACCGTTACTGTTTTACCTGTAAATTCAAAACATCCAAGCACAACCGATCCATTGGACAAGCAGTTAAATTATTATTGGAATGTCCGGAGTACAGGTTTCAGCACACCAACGGTAACCCATGCCTATACCTATGTCGTGGGCGATGTAACGGGCACAGAAAGTTCTTACGTTGCCAGACGTTACACCGGGGCGCTCTGGGATGCAACCGGGGCCTCAGTAACAGTAGGGACACATACTATAAATTTTACCGGGATCAGTAACGTTGATGGGGACTTTACCGCAGGGGAAATATCGGAGTTCGGTACAGTTAAGAGTTATTATAGTAGAAATGCAACATCAGGTGGAAATTGGGATGATATAAATACCTGGTCTACAACAGATTATTCAGGACCAGTTGATGGTACAATTCCAAATGGGCAACCGGTTTATATCGCATCCGGCCATACTGTCTCTACAAACGGTCCTTCCAGAAATGCCTATTCCGTTAGTCTGAACGGGACACTTGATCTGGCGGGGACCACGGGGCACAATTTTGGCATTGTAACAGGTACGGGAACATTGAGAATAAGCCCCGCGTTATCAGGTAATTTTGTATTTCCTACCGGTGATTTTACAGCTTTTAATGCTGCCAACGGCGGAACGGTCGAATACACCAATACTACGGGTACCGCAATCTTCCCGGCACAATCTTTTTACAACAATGTCCTGCTTTCCGGAACAGGTACCAAAAGAATGTATGATACCGATATAACCCTTTATGGCAATATCACCAACAATAGCGGGAGTACTTTTCTTGCCTCCAGTCTGAATAATTTGATTTTGAACGGCAACTGGATCAACAACGGTACTTTCACCCACAACAACGGAACAATCGAATTTAATGGCAACACTACCCTATCAGGTTCGTCCACCACAACGTTCAACAACCTGATCGTTATGTCCGGAAAAACAATGGCCGGCGCTGCAGCAACAAGTTTTAACGTGGCCGGAAACTGGACCAATAATGGCACTTTTGTCCACAATTCGGGCACGGTCAATTTCAATGGCGTTACTACAATTAGTGGCTCATCGGCTACTACCTTTAATAATGTCATTATCGGTTCAACTTTAACCGGAAAGTTAAATGACAATGTGATTGTTCAGGGAAACTGGACCAACAACGGCACGTTCAACCACAA
>JAMDDG010000014.1:4413-9276 GCA_023488865.1 Bacteroidota bacterium
CACAATATGACTTATACACAGGGTTTTAACCTGATTGGAAACCCCTATCCTTCCCCAATTGACTGGAAAGCTTCTTCGGGTTGGATAAAAACCAATGTGGACGATGCCATCTATTTCTTTAATGCCAGTACACCAAGTAACAATGCAGCAAATGATTCCTTACAATACCAGGGAGTATACAGCTCATATATAAACGGGGTTGCCAGCGGAAACGCGGATAGGATCATTCCGGCCATGCAGGGGTTCTTCGTCCATGTATCGACCATTAGCCCTACCGATGCTACAATAATTTTCAACAATGGTGTAAGAACGAACGATTTAAACCCTGTTTACAAGTCATCTTCTATAGATCACAGGCCTATATTGAGATTTTCAGCTACATTCGATCAATCTAATGGTATACCGGATCCATACGTTCTCTATCTGGATGATCAGGCAACCATGAATTTCGACGGGGATTTCGATGCCTTAAAATTGATGAATACAGATTACCGGATCCCGAACCTTTATGAGCTATCAAACAACAACAAACTATCTATCAGCGGGATACCTTACCCCATTGATAGTTTAACAACGATTCCAATTGGAATAAAGACGCGGAAAGAGGGTTGGATCAATTTCCAGGCAAACGACCTCTCAAAGTTACCAACTGAATATACCCTCTATCTGATTGATAAGTACAGTCACATGCGACAGGATTTAAGGGTAAATCCCAAATACCGGTTTTATCTCAAATCAGGGGAGTTTGATCAACGATTTGAATTGGTTTTTGCATGGACAGATCCGAACAACCCCCCGGCAACTGTCGAATCAGCGAAATTATTCACGCTCACACGATTAGGTGGGTCAACAATGGTAAATACTAACCTGCCTGCAGAAGCGCAGGGAAAATTAATGATTTTCAATATGCTTGGTCAGTTGATGATGAATGAAACAGTATACGGAAGTCAGACTTATGAAGTGGGTGCGGGTTGGCAAAGCGGCATTTATGTGATCTCCCTGGTCGCAGGAAACAACAAATATTCTGAGAAAATAATTATTCGAAGACAATGATAAGAATCAGCAACATCGCTCAATTTTTAAGTTGCTTCAGATTGCCAACGATCTGCCTGTTGGGGGCAATGACAATGTATACCTGTTTGTACGCACAGGAAATGCCGCCCAGACCTATTAAAATTAGGGTTGTTCCCGTTGGCGCCCTGCAATTTGGGGCATTTACCCAGGGACCTTTGGGAGGAAATGTAATTATTTCTGCACAAGGATCGAGATCCAGTACCGGTGATATTATTTTGCTTAACCAGGGATATTCATATTCCTATGCAATCCTACAGGTTCAAGCGCTAAAAGGAACGGTTGTTTCGATTGCCACAGGCCTTACCGGGACATTAACCGGAGGAAGTCCAAGTGGTTCCATGAGCATACAGGTAGGAGGTACCTACCCCCCTTCTCCCTTCGTTGTCACCACGGATCCTCCGCTCTGGATGGATATTCAGGTAGGCGGGACTTTGGTCGTAGGTACTCCGGGGGCTAATCCGCCAGGTTCTTACAGTGGGACATTTAACGTTACATTTATACAGGAGTAATTTTTAATGCCAATTCACCTTAGCTTGGATCCTTCGTATCTCCCACCACCCCATCTGAGAAGTATTTTGCAAAAGGGACGGGTTTTTGTTGGCTTGGTATTTTTACTTTTTTTTATCCCCTATCTTGCTGGCGCACAGAACGAATCGAATTACGACGAAATATCTGTCTTCTTTCAGGTACAAAATATTGGGGGTACTGAAATTCCGGCGGTGATAAAAAACAAGGAAGTCCTGTTGCCTGTCAAGGATGTTTTCGATTTTCTGAAAATCAAATCCACTATTTCTTCAAACCTGGATTCTATCTCTGGATTTGTAATTTCAACGGAAATGACCTATTTGATCGATTACAGAAAAAATACGGTATCATTTCAGGGGAAAAAATATACGCTTGGGAAAAATGATCTTATCCGTACGGAGACCAATCTTTATCTGCATTCCAAATACTTCGGGGAGATATTCGGGATGGACTGCAAGTTTGACTTTAGAAACCTCTCCGTGCAGCTCACGACCAAACTCGAACTTCCGGCCATCCGTGAGATGCGCATTGAGCAGATGCGAAAGAACATCAACCGGATGAAAGGGGAGGTAGAAGTAGACAGTGTAATCGGAAAATCACGACCGCTGTTCCATTTCGGAATGGCCGATTGGTCGGTTGTTTCATCCCAAAACTTTGGTCAAACGTCCGATGCCCGTCTTAACCTGGCCCTGGGTTCTGTGATCGCCGGCGGCGAGGCAAACGTATTCCTAAACTATACTACCAATGAAAAATTTGATGACAGGCAACAACAATATTATCTTAAATTCGTCAACAACGACCGGAGTTATCTTCGGCAAACCATCCTTGGTAAAATCACGACCGATGCAACATCATCGCTCTATGACCCAGTCGTGGGTATTCGTTTGTCGAACACACCAACAACCTACCGCCAGGCCTTCGGGACCTATCCGTTAAGTGATTATACTAATCCCGGGTGGGTGGTAGAGCTCTACGTCAACAATGTGCTCGTCGATTATGTGAAAGCTGATGCTTCCGGTTTCTTCACTTTTCAGGTCCCGCTCGTATATGGCAACTCTTTGGTGAGACTAAAATTCTATGGTCCCTGGGGAGAAGAAAGGGCCAAAGAACAGACCATTGTTGTACCTTTTAATTTTCTTCCACCCAAAGAATTTAATTATACCCTCAATGCCGGAATGGTAGAAGATGGGAAGGGAACTATCTATTCGCGTGGAAGTATGAACTATGGCGTCAATAGAAGCATTACGGTAGGCGCCGGTGTGGAATACCTTTCTTCGGTCACAACAGGGACCACCATGCCTTTCCTATCGCTGGCAACCAGGCCATTGCAGAACATGCTGCTTTCGGGGGAAGTGACCTACGGCGTAAGGGGAAAAGGGATTTTAAGCTATCAATTCCCCAAAAATATTCAGTTCGAACTGAATTATACCAAATATGTACCCGGTCAAAAAGCCATTACTTACAACTACCTGGAAGAAAGAAAAGTAATCTTTACATTACCTGTCAAGTCCAAAAGCTTTTCTATCTACAATCGAATGACTTACGATCAAATTCTGTTGCCCGGCACCCAATATTCTACTGCAGAATGGTTGATTTCAGGCGCTATTTTTGGGGTTAGCGCCAACCTTACCAATTATGCGATGTTTTCCCGGAATTCAAAACCATATGCATACGCCGATCTCTCTATGTCGCTTAGGATGAAAGGCAGCCTCACGATTATCCCGCAAATGCAATACGAATACAGCTCGAAACAATTGATCTCAGCCAAAACAGCTGTGGAAAAGTATTTGTTTAACAACGGATTTATCTCTCTCTCTTATGAGAACAACTTTAAAAGCAAATTACAGGTGGTACAATTAGGATTAAGATACGACTTTCCGTTTACCCAAACAGGATTTACAGCAAGACAGTCCAATAACATAACAACATTACTGGAGTTGGCCAGGGGAAGCCTGTTGGTTGATCACAAGTCCCATTATTCCGGAGCAAACAACAGGGCAAGCGTTGGCAAAGGAGGTATTGTATTTGCGCCTTTTCTTGATATTAATTGCAACAACCGCCGCGACAAAGATGAACCAAAAGCGTATGGGTTGGACATTCGGATCAGTGGAGGTAATTCTGTGAAAAATGACCGGGACACAACAGTCAGGGTGACTGATTTGGAACCTTATACCTATTATCTTGTCGAATTAGACCCCAACAGTTTTGACAATGTTGCCTGGAAACTGTCTAAAAAAACGTTGAAGATTATGGTGGATCCCAATCAGTTAAAACTGGTTGAAATACCTGTTGCGGTTGTTGGGGAGGTATCCGGCACGATCAATAAAATATCAAAAAATGAACCTGAGGGTATTGGACGGATCCTCTTGAATATTTTCAACTCTTCCGGCATCTTCGTTGGCAAAACGATGACAGAACAGGATGGTTACTTCAGTTTCCTTGGATTGGCCCCGGGCCATTATTATGCCCAGGTAGATACCGTTCAGTTGAATAAACTTCAATTTGTGGCACAACCCGATACTTTGCATTTTACGATCAAAAGCAGCAGGGATGGAGACATCGTTGAAAATATTGATTTTTCGCTCAGAAGTGCTGCAAAGGAAGAAGAAAGTCCGGCCGGACAGCCAAAGGATAGTACCTTGAAGCATGATCCTGTACCCATTGAGACCAAGAGGCCAAATGGCAAAAAAAACCCTGTACCAGATTCCACTCCTCAAAAAACTGAAAATAAACCAACTGGCTCAACCGAAGCCAACTCACAACCTGTTGCGAAAAATTTTGCTGAACCCCAACCGAACAACCTGACTGCAACATTAAAAAGACAATATTTTATTCAGGTTGGAGCCTTCAAAGAAACAAGCAATGCGACGAAACTGGCTGAAACCGTTAAAAACTTGATCCCTTTTCCAATCAGGGTATCATTCGGGGACCATTTGTATAAAGTAAGATTTGGCCCTTTCAAATCATGGGAAGAATCCCTCAAATACCGCGCACTCCTTCCTGGTAAGGGCTGGGTTTTACAGCTTTACTGAAAAAAGTTGAACAATCTTCATTTGAGTAACCCCGTTTAGGAGTTACCCGTGAATAACCCCCAGTGAAACTGGGGGATGAATGTAATGATAACAACCAAAAACACCAGAGGTGTTTCCCATAAATAAAATGGAGCATACAATCTTTTAAGGCAGTAGGGAAACTCTTTCAGCGTTTACTCTAAGTGTTACATTCACTACCTCCGGTTAAAACCGGAGGTTATTTACAGGCAAC
>JAMDDG010000093.1 GCA_023488865.1 Bacteroidota bacterium
ATTCCCAACGGATTTTGGAGATTTTCACACTTCAGGTCATAAACATTGAGGGACTCCCTTCCCGCAAATCCGGAAAGGAAGAAAAAAAATACAAAACAAGCAGATACAAACGTTGACTTCATAAAATTTAGTTAGATTAATTTTTAAGTTTGAGTCCACTCCGATAAGTCTTTTTCTGCCACAAAGACACCAATGACACGAAGATTCACTAAGAATCATAGTGCTGATATTTAAATCTTTGTGAAACCTTGGTGACTTTGTGACTTAGTGGCATTCTTTATTTTTTGGCTTTTCGGAGTGGACACAAGTTTATAAAGTAAACTTTTGTTTTCATTATCATTAAGTAACCATCCACTATCTTTCTTTCTATAATGACTGGTTACTGTAGATTAATTATGATACTTCTTTAATACCCCGGATTCTGTACCAATTTAGAATTCTTATTTATTTCATTCCTGGCAATCGGGAAGAAATATGCTTTATCATCCCAGCTTCCGGTCATGATTTGTACAGGTTCAATTGTCGGAATTGTAGCAGTTGTATGATCGGGGTTAAGTTTATAAGTAATGGTAACCCCATGCATGTTATGATAGGCTTCTGGGCCTATTAACCAACGACGGACATCAAAAAAGCGTTGATCCTCAAGTACCAACTCCACACGCCTTTCATTACGATAACGTGCTTTTAATGCCTCACCGGATTCCGTAATATCAGGCATTCCTGCTCTTTTCCTGATCATGTTCAAATATTTACGGGCTGTAGCATCTTCGCCTAATTCTATACATGCTTCAGCATAATTGAGCAGTATTTCCCCATACCGGAAGTAACGCCAGGTTAAATCCGCATTACTTTGCCATACAGGGGATACCTCAATTGCCGTATTCAAATATTTCCGACAACCTGTACCGGTAATATTACTGTTCCAGGAATTGACAGGACTATTTCTGGTATCTAATCCATATATTTTTACCATTGAATTGGTTGCATTATCCCATGTTTCCCATTTTCCAGCCTGCATGACACCTATTGGGTCAATATCAGTTAAATCGGCAGTACGTGGTCTCAATTTTGCCCCTTCATAGATAACAGTACCATAAAAACGTGGATCCCGGTTTTTATAAGGTTCTAAATTTTGTTCCGGATTACTTCTGGAAAAAATTGTCCCATCAGCCATTTCATAACTATCTACCATCTCGCTGGTAAGGCCATTTATTCCATTACCATACCAACCATTTGGGTAGAGAGCAAACAGACCAACCCCCTTATTGGCGCTTAGTGAAAAAAAGCGAACGAAAATATCCTCACTGGTTTGTGGTAAAACAAAGAGGTCAATATAATTTTTTGTGGCTTCCTCGCCTGAGGCAGGTTCAGGTTTATACAAACTGTATATGCCTAAGTCTATTACGGCCTTTGCTGCATCCCTGGCGGCTTTCCAACGCTCTTTCCGGTCGCCACCAACATAACCGAGAAGTTCAGGTTTAGCGAAACTTGAAAATTTGGTTGTATTGTGCAAATCACTGGCTGCATAAAGTAAAACTCTCGATTTAAGGGCCAAAGCTGCCCCTTTTGTTGCCCGGCCAACGGCAGCACCTGTATTAACAACAGGTAATAAACCTGTTGCAATATCACATTCATCAGTAATAAATTTCACACAATCTGCATAGCTATCACGGGCAGAGGTAAAGTCATCAGTTAAGGTATAACCTTTTTTAATTAAAGGGACTCCACCATAATAACTGATTAGCATGTAATAATTCCATGCTCTTAAAAATGTAACTTCACCCTTCAATCTGTCCTTTATTGTCTTGCCATCAATTAAAGCAGTAGTGGACGGAAGCTTATCTATATTTTCCAAAAATATATTACAGTCCCTGATGCTTCTGTATCTTCCGTTCCAGTCGCCCCACCAGGCGTTATCAGGCGTAATCAGCATATTATTACAATTAAAATCATCTGCGTCAGAACGATTACGCGACTCATCTACACGATTTGAAGTCATATTCCATCCCCAGGGAATATTGTTGTAAATATTATTAACATACGCTGATGCCAATGCAGGATCTGACCAAACGTCTTGTTCTGGAAATTGCGTTAATGGTTTTGTATCGAGAACACTCTGATCGCATGATGATATTAGAATGAAAGCAAATACAGAAACTATATATAAAATTGATAAATTTTTCATATCCCTATAATTTAGAAAGTTACTGTTAACCCGATATTCACTGTTTTATTTAAAGGATAAACCTCGCTGTTTACCCAAATAGAGCTAGAAGCATTGTCGGGTGATTCAGGGTCAAAATCCTTCATTTTCGTAAAAGTTAAAAGGTTTTGTCCGCTGGCATAAACCCGGAGGGTCTCTGCGCCTATCTTTTTAACAAAAGCAGAAGGCACGTTATAACCGATTTCAATATTCTTAAGCCTTAAATAATCGCTGCTTCTTACCCAATACGTGTTATTCGGTTCTCCGTCAGTCATCCAATATTCTAAATTGCGGTTCCACGTCCTTGGATGCGTTGTACTTGGGTTATCAACTGTCCAACGATCTTTAATATCATTCACCAGGAAATTTCCAGCCTCACCCGAGAACGTTCGGTAAGACCTTTCAGCTCCGGCAGCTCCCTGAAAAAGAATAGTCGTGTAAAAATTCTTATACTCTAAATCAATATTAAAGCCTCCGGTAAATGTCGGTATAGTCGTTTTTTTGCTCCTAACCCGATCCAATCCGTCTATTTTACCATCTTTATTTACATCTTCAAATATGATATCCCCCGGACGGGCATTCTTCCAATGAGGGTAGGCATCCACTGCTGCCTGATCTTTAAATACCCCTATAGCCTGATAGTATAATCTGGCATCCATAGGATTACCTGTTGATTTCTGATATTCAGGAATACCAGGTGTTTCGTCCCAGAATTTGATGTGGTTTTTAGAAAAGGCGCCATTCGCAGATACCTGGTATTTAAAATCTCCCAGATTATTTTTATACCCCAACTGAAATTCAAAGCCCTTATTGACAACTTCTCCAATATTTTCTCGTGGCAGGCTAAGCCCTGTGGAAGCGGGGACTGAAGCATTTCTCCACCATAAAATATTGGTACGCAGATTATAAAAATAGTCTGCACTCATACTAATTTTACCATTCAGCAATTGAGCATCTAACCCAATATTCGATTGATTGGCCACTTCCCAAGTAACATTAGTATTAGGAATACGTAACGCCGCCAAAGTCTTTTCTGAGACACTCTGATTAAAAATATAAGTGCTATTATAACCATAAGTTGTCATATATTGATAGGCTTCTATACGGTCATTACCTGTTTTTCCCCACGATCCTCTGATTTTCATGTCATTAATAAAAGAGACTTTTTCTTTCCAGAAGCCTTCATCAGAAATCCGCCATCCTAAAGAAATACCAGGGAAAAATCCAAACCTTTTCCCTTTCGGAAATATATAAGATCCATCTTCCCTCCAAACAAATTCTGCGAGGTACTTGGAATCAAATGCATAGTTTACCCTTCCAAAATAATTTAACCGGGCATAATCACTACCAGATCCGCCATTATTTTTTTGTGCATCACCACCTGCAAACATCTGGTCAAGAGATTCAGATGAGAAGAACCTCCTGTAAGCCCAGAAATCCATTGATTTTCCCACAATACGCTCCGCACCGACGAGAACTTTGACATCATGTCTGCTAGCAAAGGTCCGTTCATAATTGATCAGGCCATTAAGGGTTGTTCTGCCGGCATCACTCATCCACTGTTGCAGCCTGGGATCTGTAAATCCTTTTTTTGCTGCGACAAGAACCGGCTCGTTATTAGCGTCTAATGTTGTTCCATCCCAGTTATAAAGATACCAGGGCTTTTGCCAGCGTTTACGATTAAAAAAGGTCTTATCGATTGAAGCATTCCCGGTTATTGATAAACCTTTTACCCAGGGTATATTGATAACCAATTTCATATTGCTTTCCATAACATAGGTTTTTCGCTTATCATAGCCGGTTGCATCAGTAACTATTACGGTAGGATTAGCTCCATATTCCACATCAGGACCTGGCAAGCCGTTATACCATCTTGCAGGCAAAAAAGGATATGCTCTGTTCATCGCCCAGAAAATGTTGAGGGCTCCTTCTCCACCTCCAGCACCAACTCCTGAGTAGTTTCTGTTTTCCTGGCGTCCGGTCAAATCAAAACTTAAACGGATATTATCTGAAATCTTTGCATCCAAATTGCTGCGAAAATCTGCCTGGGAATAATTTGTTGCACTATTCCGGTACATCCCATCCTGAAAATTAGATCCAATAGAAACAAAATATTTTATTCTTTCAGCTCCTCCGGATAATGATAAATTTCCATAACGCTGTGGTGACGAAGGCTTAATTGTTTCTTTAAACCAATCGGTATTTGGATGCCCCCAGGGATCGGAGCCATCTTTAAATTTTTGGATATCTTCTGCTGTAAATCTTGCTGGCCGACCTGCATAAGATTTAATTTCATTGAGCAATGTTGCATAAGTAGCTGCATCAGCCATTTTGGGGAGAACAGTAGGTTGATTCCATCCCTGACTTAAGGAAAGCTGAATTGTAGGCTTACCTGATTCACCACGTTTCGTAGTAACCAAAATAACCCCATTGGCGGCCTGGGCCCCGTAAATAGCGGCAGATGCATCTTTAAGCACACTAACAGATTCAATGGTTGCCGGATCCAGACGATCCAAACTTCTGTTTGCAATACCATCAACGACAATAAGCGGAGAATTATCCCCAAGCGTATTTGCGCCGCGAATTCTAAGTGTAGATCCATCATTTCCGGGCTCACCTGTCCTTGAAATTACAACAAGACCCGGTAATTGACCCGCTAATGCATTTGAAAAATTGGTTGAGGTTGATTTCTGAAGTTCCTCACCTTTAACAGCAGCTATTGAACCTGTCAATGATGCTTTCTTTTGAGTGCCATATCCGATGGCAACCACCTCTTCAATTCCGACTGTCTCTTCTTCGAGTGTAATATTAATAGTTGACTTTCCTCCAATAGTAATTTCCTGGCTTTTCATCCCCACAAACGAGAATTGCAAGTTTGCATTCGCTGGAAGATTAGAAATTGAATAGTTTCCATTGGCATCGGTAATTACGCCAATCGTTGTTCCTTTTACAACAACAGTAACGCCTGGAAGTGATGCCCCGGATTTATCAGTCACTTTACCTGTAACTTTTTTGCCCTGCTGTTGTGTGGCATTTTCATCAGCCACATATTCTTTCGGCACAATCATAATCAATTTATCCTTAATGGAGTAGGATAGATTTTCGGGTCCCAAAATCTGATCAAGGATACTAAAAATCAGGGCGTCTTTGAATTCACCATTTACCTCCTTCGAATCTTTGATCAAATCATTTTTATAGAAAATCGAAAACTCAGAGTTCGCTTCAATCTTACTAAATGCGCTTTCAAGCCTTTCGTTTTCAAACTTTAAATTTAGTCTCGTTTCCTGCGAGTACGATTTGGCTGAAACCTGAAAAAGCGCTATAAAAAACAACAAGGTAGTTAGTTTCATAATGAGCAGCATTTTTTTGAGTACAGGCCATCTGCGATGACTTTGCATCGGATCATTTCTTTTCATACTTTTACGTCGATTTTAATGAATATTAATTTCCATCTAATGACGTCAGGTGAGTTGCCGCTCAGCTGGCGTCTTTTTTTATCATTGTATTTGATTATTAAAATTTATTGGTCGGAATTTAATCCTGGTTAGCACAAAAGTCATTCCATTACGGTTGATTTCATTTTAATCCGTAATTTCAATAGTTTGTTAGTCGCCCCTACGGGGAATTTTTTTCAATATTCAATGATCTGTATTCTATGGGGATCTTATTATCCCATACACACCAATGCTGGGCCTCATTTTTTCCCTCCTTTCTTTGGTTTAGTAATCCATCAATTAGTTTGTTTCTACATTTTGAATTGCTTTTCTATTTAGTACTGTAATTTTGATTTGCCTCAAATCAGTTTTTTTGTACGAAATTGGGGTATACACCTTTATCGCATCCAGCACTTGCCAGATGGTTTCCTCGTTTTTAAATGTTCCCGTGAAATTAATTTCCTTGCCGGTGTTGTTTTCGAGGGTAATATCTATATCATACCAGTTCTCGAGCCGTTTTATTAGTTCCGACAATGGAATATTTTTGAAACTAAATTTATTTTCGACCCAACCGGATGCTTGATAAGGATCAACATCAACAACCTCACTTTTATGATCCTTCAGGATCATCGCCTGTCCGGGCTTCAAAACATGTACGGCATTTTCGGTATGAACATTTACTTTTCCGCTTAGCAGCGTGATTTCTTCTCTTCCAAACTCATTATAGGCCATAATATTAAAGGTCGTGCCCAAAACTTCTACCTCACATTCATCGGTCTTTACTACAAACGGGGCCTTTTCATTTCGGGCTACCTTAAAAAAGGCTTCTCCCTTTAACCCAACCTGCCTGCGATTTGATGAAAACGAGTTGTAAACCAATCTTGAATTGGCATTCAACCACACTTCCGAACCATCGGGCAATTTTACAAGTGATTTTTCACCACGCGGAGTTTCAAAAACAAGTTGTTCCGATAAGGTTTTGCTTTTAGGAGTCAGATAAGTAAAGGTACTTCCTAAAAGAAGTCCGAAAATCAGAATAGCAGCAACGGACGCCACCTGAACCCAAAGTCTTCGGAGAACAGGTATTTGTGCCGAAATAGTTTTCTGTGAATTGATATGATAATTAAGCCGATTTAAATTTTGGTATCCCAGTTCATCTAATTCGGGCTGTTGTTCCCAGTCGGCCTTTGCCTTTTTCAAATATTCGCGGTTGGCTATATCCTGAAGGAATTCTGTCAACAGTTCATATTCACTGTCAATTAATTGTCCACGAAAATACCGGGAAATAATATCTTTAAATTTCTGATTGTCCATTGATGTTATTTAGCTCTTGGTTATATAACCGAAAAATGCAGCGATTACCCATCATTGGATCAGATTTTTTTTCAGAAAACTGAAATTTCCATTAAAACAGAATTACAAACTCTTTAATAGCAGTACGATTAAAGCAATTGGCAGGTCTTCTGAAAAAACTTTAAGGAACGATTGCATTGCACGGTTGAGATGGCGTTCAACATTCTTAATATTGATACCCAGCTTTTCTGCAATCTCTTTATTCTTCAACCCATCCATCCTGCTCAAAATGAATACTTCACGACAACGACCTGGTAAACCCTGAATGGTTTTTTCGATTTTATTATTCAATTCTTGTTCAATGAGCACATAGGGTTCATTCCCAATAAAATCAATGCGGTACAATTCTTCGTATTTCGTTGAAATCTCGATTTCGTACATCCGGTGGTTCTCTACCTTAAGGTGCTTGATATAGTCGATGCAGCGGTTTCGAACAAGATGGAAAAGAAATGCTTCCAAATTCAGACTTTCAATTTTTGACCTATTCTCCCATACTTTCAGAAACACTTCCAGCACAATATCCTGCGAGATGATATTGTCTTTTACCACGTGTTTTGCAAAGTCGTTTAAACGTGCAAAATAGATCGAGAATAAAAGCTCAAAAGCTTTTTGATCATCAGTTTTGACCTGATCAAAAAGTTCATTGGCTTTTCGTCTGCTTTTATTTTCAACGTTGTCCTGCATGTTTTGACCTGATTAATTCATAAAAGTAAAGAGAAGATTGGAATTAAACAAGATAAATAAAAAGGTCAGTTGCGAAATACATTATGTAAATTGCACTTTTCTTGCCAGAACCTTAAGTCAAGAAAAACGAGTAAACTATAAATGAGAATCTATTGTTCGGTATAAGATCTTTTCCCCATCATTTTGGACAATCCCTCCACATCCAAATGAAAAAAGCTGAAAACCCAACCCACAGCGGCCCTAAGTTTCCAGACCGGCTCCGCCATTCCGTATCCGAAAATAGCTTTCAGATAGTCCTTCCTGGCCGAGGCATACTCTTTTCGGATCAGCTTGTACCGGCCCGAGCGGGCATAGGCAATCACCATTCTATGGGCATAGTAGCAATCCAATGCATTCTCGTCGACTTTCAGCACTTCTTTCCCAAACGTACTATTCAGAAACGATTTGGCTAATTTGTAAAACCCCTCCGTCATCACGGCAGGATAGGTTTTCGTCACCTGGTTGGCATAATTGCGCCAGTCGCCCAGCGTTTCCGGGATGAAAATAAAGGGACCGATCGCAGTCAATTCATACAAAGTTGGCAAATCGACCAAAGGCAGGTTGAATAGCTGCTTAAACCCGCCAATCTGCTTTAGTCCGTCTCTTCGGATCAAAATAGTCAACGCAGGAATGCAGTTCCGGTAAAGGAAAATATTCAGGATACTTCCAACGGGTTCGTTGTGGTAAAAATTGGCATCGGGGGCGTCGCGGTCCGGCGCGGTGTAGTAAACCTGGCTTTTATCGGCGTTGACACACCTGGCCATGCTCCAGCACAAAACAGCTGACGGATCATTTTGTAAGGCAGCCACCTGCTTATCCAGCTTTTGAGGAACCCAGCAATCATCTCCTTCAAGGATAGCAATGTATTCCCCTTTGGCCATTCCAACGCCTTTATTGTAAGTCTCAGAGAGCCTGAAAATACCGACATTTTCCTGGTTAACCAGACTGATCCGGCTATCGGCTTCCCGGTAGGTGGCAGCGATCTCCGCAGTACGGTCAGAGCTGCCATCGTTGAGGATAATCATTTCCCAATTGGGATAAGTCTGGGCCAGGACGGATTCGATGCAATCAGCCAAATATTTTTCGTGGTTGTAGGTGGGAGTGATAATTGATACCAAAGGTTTGTTTTCCATGATTCAACGCTATGCGTTAGGCAATTTGCCGGATTGCATGACTAAGTATTTACAAATATACATTTTTTTCTACAAATAAACCAATGATGCTCGGCCTTGTCTCTTTTATATGAACGTCAACTATCTGATTATTAGTTTCTTCTTCAAAAATGAATCAGCAGTTTTGTTCAGGTCGGTCGAAATTTTGAAAAAATAGACCGGGACCAGGAACAACGAGGGCAAAAGGGAAGCCAAACTAAGGGTACCGAACAATACACCAGAAGAAACCTTACAAAGGAGTTAACCGAGAATCTCTGAACCAAAATCCCATGATGAACGATAAAGAAACCAA
>JAMDDG010000073.1 GCA_023488865.1 Bacteroidota bacterium
TCGGAATATATTAAAAACGCCAAGCTGGTATATGAATGTTGTTAATGAAATTAAAAAGTTAGATCCTACTGTTGAGTTATTGGATGCGCCGACTTTTTTTGAATTATATAGAACCTGGTTAAGACAAGACCCTGATGCTGCTAATGGGAAAATTAAGGGGAATAGAAATACTTCTGAATAAGTGAAATCTGTATAACGGAACTACAATGGTGAAAAAAAGTAAGCAGGAAGTATGGTGGTTTGTTTGATTTGTGTAGTGCTGGCAGTTTTACCGGCAATTGTACAAAAGAATACCGTAATATCGGGGCTAAACCTTCCAAGTTGCAAGAGATTTATCCTACCTTTGATGCTCAAAATATACCGAAGGACGCTAATAATAAAGTCTTTGCGGGATTTGTCCAGCTTTTTAAAAACCCAGCTTTCTAATGTCCTGGTAATTAAACTCTTAACATTATGAATTATAATTAAAAAATTGCCAAATAATTTTTTAAATTACTGATTTCTAAGGTTTTAACCAAATTATTCTACACTTATTTTTGATTTATTTTACTGACATTCAGATATTTATATTAAAATTTACCGAACTATTGATTATTATAAAAAGCAAAATATTGATAGCTTTGTTGAAACAAGCAAGATGCTGACCTAAAATTCTCCATCAAAAAAGAAATAAAAAAAGAGAATAATAATCAAAAATTGTAAACTAAAATCAGGACGGGTCAGGTTCCTTATTTTGTATATAATAACTAAAATGATAAATGACGTCAATTCATCCGGTTCCTGAAGGCCTTTTTTTAGGCATAGATATAGGTGGGACCAAATGTGCTGTTGTATTGGGAGACGAATCCTTTTCAATCAGGAGTAAAGTCGTCTTCGAAACCCGTGTTGAGCGGGGTTATGAAGCAATTCTGGCTGAATTTCAACAACATGTCGACTCCATTCTAAGCGATTTTCCGGAAGGAAAACTGAAGCGGATTGGAATCAGTTGCGGCGGTCCTTTGGATTCAAAGAAAGGAATGATTTATTCGCCGCCCAATCTTCCGGGCTGGGACAATGTGCCGATCGTTGAAATCTTTAGCCAAAAATATGGGGTTGAGGCAGCGGTGCAGAACGATGCCAACGCCTGTGCCCTGGCCGAATGGATGATGGGCGCCGGGAAAGGAACGCAAAACATGATTTTCCTGACTTTCGGAACAGGAATGGGAGCAGGTTTAATCCTGAACGGGCGGTTGTACGCCGGAACCAATGATTTGGGCGGTGAAGTGGGGCACATTCGGCTGGCTCCCGATGGCCCGGTTGGCTTTGGTAAGGCCGGTTCGTTCGAAGGTTATTGTAGCGGAGGCGGAATTGCCCAATTGGCTAAATCCATTGTTTCCGAAAAACTGAAAAATAACTTGGTTGTCGGGTTCTGTCCTTCTACTGAAATGCTTGATGGGATCGATACCAAAATGGTCGCCGTTGCAGCTCAGTCGGGTGATCCGGTGGCCATGGAAATCATTCGCATTTCGGCTGATTATTTGGGCATGGGCCTGTCTATTCTGATTGATATTCTGAATCCGGAATGCATTGTGATTGGCAGTATTTATGCTCGAAATGAGTCGCTATTTAAGCCTCTTATTGAACGTGTTATGCAACGCGAAGCGATTCCTTCGGCACTGGGTGTTTGCCAGATAAAACCCGCCGAACTGGGCGATTCGATTGGCGATTACGCCGCATTGTGTGTGGCCATGTATGAAGATAAATTTTAAACTATTGAAAGTGGAAAACAATCAAATTTTAGATGCGCTCATTCACCGTTATCCGGAACTGGATTCTTTGAAAGCTGAAATTAACAGAGCTTCAGACGCACTGATTGCCTGTTATGAAAATGAGAATAAAATTCTGGTCTGCGGCAATGGTGGAAGCTGTTCCGACTCTGATCATATTGTAGGCGAACTGATGAAGGGTTTTGAAAACATGCGTCCGGTAGGTGAACGTATGAAAAACGAACTGGAGGAAATTGCCGGAGATCGCGGAATGTATCTGGCCGGAAAGCTTCAGCAGGCTCTGCCGGCCATTTCGCTGACCGCTCACAGCGCCCTGATTACGGCAGTTGTCAACGATACCGATGCCAGTCTGATTTTTGCGCAACAGGTTGTGGGCTACGGGAATGCAGGCGATGTGATCATCGGAATCAGCAGCTCCGGAAATTCGCAGAATGTGATTGACGCGCTCATCACCGCGAAAGCGAAGAAGATGAATGTCATTGGTTTAACCGGAGAAACGGGTGGAAAAATGAAAGTGTTCTGCGACATTTTAATCAATGTGCCCGGCAGGCGAACGGCTTTCGTTCAGGAATTGCATTTACCTGTTTATCACACCTTGTGCATGATGGTTGAAAATCATTTTTTTGGAAATCAGATGTTTTAAAGCCCCATCGGGGCGAGATATTGGTAGCCCCTGCTTTCAAGCTGGGGGAAATAAAAAAAATGAAATTTATAGTGACGTCAGAAACCCCTGATTGAAGAGCATGTTCAATTATCGGCGCAATAGAAGAAATTTTATACAGAACAAACTAACAACTAAACGAATAAAATGACAACGAAAATCCGTTCTTCAGAAAAACGGAAAATTTCCCGCCGGACTTTTTTAAACCGAACAGCTTCAGGAGCAGCATTTATAGCTTTGGCTCCCGTATCAAAACTGATGGCCGGAGACCTGAATCAGGCGACTCCGTGGCCTGCCAATGCTTCCCAGTTCAGGTTTCACATGATCGGACAGGCACACATCGACCCGGTTTGGCTCTGGCCCTGGTCGGAAGGGATTGCCGTGGTGCACAGTACGTTCCGTTCAGCCCTCGACCGCATGAATGAAACTCCGGACTTTTGCTTCACAGCCAGCTCAGCGCAATTTTATTTCTGGGTTGCCGAAAACGATCCGAAAATGCTGGCTGAAATCCGCAAGCGCGTGGACGAAGGCCGCTGGAATGTGGTTGGCGGCTGGTGGGTGGAGCCGGATGTGAATATTCCTTCCGGAGAAGCGATGGTTCGCCAGGGACTTTATGGGCAACTTACCTTGCAGCGATTGGTTGGACGCCGGGCCACGGCGGCTTATAATCCTGATTCATTTGGGCATACCGGCACGCTTCCCCAGATCATTAAACAGCAGGGTATGGAAGACTATGTTTTTATGCGTCCGCAACCTCAGGAAAAAAAGCTTCCGGCTGATTTGTTTTGGTGGGAGGGAGCTGATGGTACCCGCGTGCTGACTTCCCGCATTCCATTAAGCTATAACGATTCCGGACCGGTTCGAAACCGCATTCGGCAGATTCTGGAGAAATTTCCGGATGAACCCATGAAAAGTTTTATGGCCTATTATGGCGCCGGTGATCATGGCGGCGGAGCTACTAAAGAAAATATAAAGTCAATCAACGAACTGAAAACAGAAAAAGGCGCTCCTGCCATTTTTTACAGTACCGTTGACCGCTATTTCAAAGAAATGCGGGCCGACAAAAACCTCAAACTACCGGTTGTTCACGACGACCTTCAGCACCATTCGGTGGGCTGTTACACCGCTGAGTCGGAAATCAAGAAAGGTAACCGGCAATCGGAAGCAGCGCTGGTTGTTGCCGAAAAAATTGCCGGAATAGGAGCCATCGTCTGGGGTGCCAATTACCCCAAAAAGGAATTCACCACAGCCTGGCAGCGTGTTCTGTTCCTGCAGTTCCACGACAGTATGGCTGGAACTTCGTTGTTTGAGCATTCGCAAACAGCCCGCGAAGGATACGGGTTTGCGCTCGACACAGCGCATCAGGCAACCTATCTGGCCGTTCAAAAACTCGAATGGCAAATTGCTGCGGAAGATCCGGATTCTTCCTATTTAGTGGTTTTCAATCCACATGCGTGGGAAGTTCAAGGGAACATTGAATATGATTTTAACTGGGGAACCATGCACAAATCGTCGCGGGTGGATGACGAAAAAGGCAACGCCCTGCCACACCAGTGGACAGCAGGATCGACGGAAGCCGGAAGCCGCAAAAAGCTGGTTGTTCAAATGCCAATCCCAGCCATGGGATATCGACAGATTCGACTGCATGACGCTGAGCCTCCCGAGTTAAAATCGGTTGTAAAAGCTGACGAAAACAGTCTTGAAAATGAATACATCAAAGTAAATATTTCCACTTCAGGCACCATCGGAATTGTTAATAAGGAAACCGGACGACAACTTTTTGTGGGTGGTGAAACCGGCTGCCGTGCGGTGATTATTGACGATAAAAGCGACACGTGGAGCCACGATGTCAAAACCTTTTCAGACGAAATCGGCGCTTTTGGAAATGCCACTGTTAAAGTTCTGGAAAATGGTCCGCTGAGGGCAACCATCCGGACGGTAAGCACCTACGGAGTTTCCACATTGACCATCGACTGGATGCTTTATGCAGGAGCACGAAACGTGGAAGCACGGGTAACGCTCGACTGGCACGAACGGCATAAAATGCTCAAACTCTCGTTCCCGGTTGATCTGGAATCGCCGGTTGCCACCTATGAAACACCTTACGGACACATTGTCAGGGCCAATAATGGCGATGAAGATCCGGGGCAGCGCTGGATTGACCTGAGCGGGAAAAAAGGCGGCAATCCGGTTGGTTTTACGTTGATTAACGATGCCAAATATGGTTACAATGTTCCCGGAAACGACATCCGGATTTCGGTTGCACGTTCGGCTCCGTATGCCCATCACCGGCCCAAAGAACTTGATCCGAATACGGAACATCTGTGGATGGATCAGGGAATTCAAACTTTCCGGATGTTGCTGGTTTCGCATAAAGACACGTGGAAAGAGGCCAATGTCGTCAGGCTTGCCGAAGAATTTGTGGCTCAGCCTGTTGCCATTTATCAGGGCATTCACGGCGGAACGATGCCAAAATCGGGTTCGTTCCTTGCTGTTGATGTGCCGAATGTAATCGTATCAGCAATTAAAGAATCGGAAAATGGTGAAGATACCATCATCCGGTGTGTCGAAACTTCCGGGGCGCAAACCGCGGCAACACTTGATCTGGGCTTTATCCACCGCAAATGGTCGGGCAATTTCAGGCCCTGCGAAATAAAAACGCTCCGTTTGAACCAGAAAAATGGAAATATTAAGGAAGTTAATCTTTTAGAAGAATAACAGTGCTTTAAATCAATAACTTAACTAATAAACACAAACGTGAGCACATCAAAAATTGAAATGCGGAAGATTCTTCCGGTATTCCTGTCCTTCATCGTCATGGGATTTGTCGATATCATTGGAGTAGCCACTGGCTTTGTGAAGCAAGACTTCAAACTGACCGATTTTATTGCTCAGTTTCTGCCCATGATGGTGTTGCTTTGGTTCTTTGTGCTTTCGGTTCCCGCCGGTGTTTTACAGGACAAATACGGCAAGCGGAATATGCTGAATGTGGGTATGGTTATTCAGGCCATTGGCCTGGGATTGCCTTTCATCCATTATTCGTTTGCCATGATGTTTGTTTCCTTTATTCTTCTGGGAATTGGAAATACGGTTATCCAGGTTTCGGCCAATCCGCTTTTGCAGGATGTGACGCCTTCGGAAAAACTGGCCAGTTACATGAGTACTTCGCAATTTGTAAAGGCCATCATTTCGTTTTCTGGACCACTGATTGCCGCGTTCATGGCCAGGAGTTTCGGTAACTGGAAACTGGTATTTGCCGTTTACGGGATCACTTCATTATTAGCTGCATTCTGGCTTTCAATGACACCCATTGTTGAATCGAAACCCGACCGCAAACCGGCCTCTTTCGCTTCCTGTTTTGGCTTGCTCAAAAACCGATTTGTAGCCTTCATGGCTTTGTCAATCTTCCTGATTGTGGGCGCCGAGGTGGCCATTAACACCAACATTGCCAATGTTTTAATTGCCAAATACGGAATCACGCTGGAAACTGCTGTTGTTGGAATCAGCATGTTTTTTGCCGGAGAAACCATTTCCCGGTTTCTGGGCGCTATCATTCTGAACTGGATTAAACCGCGGCTCTTCCTTCTCCTGATTGCTCTCTTATCGCTTGCAGGCATTTTGGGGATCTTCCTGTCACCGGTAAATTCGATCGCTTTCGCTTTCATATTTATTACCGGTTTGGGAATCGGAAACATGTTCCCGATCATCTTTTCGCTTGCGCTGGAAAAAATGCCGGAACGCGCCAACGAGATTTCAGGTTTACTGATTATGGCTGTTTCCGGAGGCGCCGTAATTCCGCTGGTAATGGGATTTGTGAGCACCACATTCGGACCGCTGGTCAGCATTTCGGTTATTGGCGCCTGTATGCTTTACATTCTGTGGGTTTCTTTTTATGTCCGGAAGGGACAATTATCTAATTAATAAAGGAAAATCGCTATGTTTCAGCATAAATTCCTTCCTTTTATCTTGTGTTTTTCGTTTGCGCAAATACTGAATGCACAGATCCGTCCATTGCCAAAGCCATTAAAGTACTCGATACCAACGGCGCCCCGGCTCTGGTGCCGGTGTTTGAAAATGGAGAAAATTCATTTCTGGTCGTCGTCAACAAAGACTTCCTGAACAGCATCAATGTGACCGTTTATGGCGATGAAACAGTGAAAAAAGTGCTGAAAGACGGGAGCATCGTTCCAGCTAATGCCTTTGAAAGTTCGATGGAACTGGATCCGGGCGACGCGGCCATATTTATGTTCCCAACTGAGAAAAAATAGGGACAGAAAACAATTTTAAAAAGAGAAAAGATGAATAAGAAATTTAAAAAATTACCATTTAGATTAATCACGATATTTGCCTTTACTGGCATAATCGGAACCACATTCGCAAAAACAACCCCGGTTGACTATGTTAATCCTTTCGTGGGAACAGATTATCACGGACATACTTTTCCCGATGCTGCGCTTCCGGGCGGACTGGTACAATTGGGGCCTGATACCGATGTTAAAGGTTGGGACTGGTGCTCGGGCTACCATTACAGCGACAGCTCCATCATGGGATTCAGCCATTTGCACCGTAGCGGAATGGGTGCCGGCGACTGGGGCGATATTCTCCTGATGCCAACTACCGGGCCGTTGAAAATTGAACCGGGCAGCAAGGAAAATCCGGGTGAAGGTTACCGGTCGAGGTTTTCTCATCAGGATGAAAAGGCCTCTCCGGGTTATTATGCTGTCAAGCTGAAAGATTACGGAATTGAAGCTGAACTCACTGTTTCAGAGCGTGCCGGATTTCATAAATACACGTTCCCAAAATCAAATGCTTCGCACATTCTGATCGATATGAATCATGGCATTGGCAGCCGTTGTACGGGTGCTGAGATTAAAATTATTAGCGATACCGAAATTGCCGGACATCGTTCCACGATGGGCTTTGTAAAAGGGGAAGATGTGTATTTCTATGCCCGGTTCAGCAAGCCTTTTCATGCATCGGGTACCTGGAATGAAAAGAATATCAAAGCCGGTTCGAAGGAAGATTCCGGAATTCAGTGCGGAGCTTATGTCGATTATGTGACTTCAGAAAATGAAACGATTGAGGTAAAAGTTGGAATTTCGTACACCAGCACGAAGCAGGCCAAACTGAATCTGGACACGGAAATAGCGGACTGGAATTTTAACCGTGTAAAGGGAAATGCCGCAGCAACCTGGAACAATGCGTTGAGCAAAATAGAGGTGCAGATGGACAAAGTGAATGGTGAAACCTATAACAAACAAAAGTTAAACACCTTCTACACAGCTCTGTACCATTCCCTTTTATTTCCGGCTACGTTCAGCGATGTGGATGGAAAATACATGGGATTGGACAATGAAGTTCACACAGCAAAAGGTTTTACCTACCGCAGCGATTTTTCGCTTTGGGATACTTTCCGTGCCGAAATGCCGCTCCTGACTTTGGTGGAACCCGAAAGGAGCAATGATGCCATTAATACCTGGATAGCCCAATATGAGCAGGGCGGATGGATGCCCACGCCCCAACAGTTTGGAAACAGCTATACCAACGATATGATTGGCGATCACCCGGTCAATGTCATACTGGATGCTTATCAGAAAGGAATCCGGAATTTCGATGTGGAGAAAGCCTACCAAGCAGTCAGGAAAAATGCCATGGAAACTCCTCCGGCCGACAATCGTTCCAAAGGCCGAGTAGGTTTAAATTACTACCTGGAATATGGATATATACCATACGACCTGCTTAACGGATCGGTATCCAGGACCCTGGAATATGCTTACAACGATTGGTGTGTGGCCCAGTTGGCCAAAGCGCTTGGCAAAACAGCCGATTACGAACTGTTTATGAAAAGGGCGGCGAATTACAAAAATGTAATGGATGCTTCTACCGGATTTGCACGCCCGAAAAATGCCGATGGCAAATGGCTTTCACCTTTTGATCCAACGTTTATCGGGAATGGCAAAGACCGTCATTACACCGAAGCCAATGCCTGGCAATATACCTGGTTTGTACCCCAGGATGTTCAGGGGTTGATTGATGTTGAAGGTGGCAGAACCCGCTTTGTTGAAAAGCTGGATTCACTGTTCACCATCAGTTCCGTCATTAAGGAAACCGTTTCGGATGCTACCGGCCTGATCGGACAATATGCACATGGTAATGAACCGGGGCACCACACGATTTACCTGTACGATTATGCCGGAACTCCGTGGAAAACTCAAAATATGGTGAGGAAAGTGATGGATGAATTATACAGCGACGGCCCTGCCGGATTATGCGGAAATGAAGACATGGGGCAGATGTCGGCCTGGTATGTATTAAGCGCCATGGGATTCTATCCGGTTGCGCCCGGCCAAAATGTTTGGGTTATCGGAAGTCCTGAATTCAGCAAAGTAACGCTGCATCTCGACAAATCCTTCAATAAAGCGAAGGAGTTCGTGATCGAAGCCCGAAATAACTCCAAAGAAAACAAATACATTCAGTCGTCCACCCTGAATGGCGAGCCGCTGAACAAGACCTGGTTCGATCAGGGGGTAATTGAAAATGGAGGCATACTGATTTTCCAGATGGGACCTGAGCCCAATAAAAAATGGGGCAGTGATCCGCAAGATGCACCGCCCTCCATGACCAGGTAATGGTTTGAAAATGTAGAATCTTAAAATAATCCTGAGATGAAGAAGGAACAATTAAAAAAATTACTCGACGACATCAGTTCAGTAAAAATTGCGGTATTGGGCGATTTTTGCC
>JAMDDG010000026.1 GCA_023488865.1 Bacteroidota bacterium
TGGAACGCGTGCTTGAAATTCTGAAGCAAAAAACGGAACGATAACCATGGACAACAGAGGCACCCTTGAAAAGTTAAAAATCCAGGCATTTGACAAACCGGATTATTCAGGAGCACACATCGGCGAATTTGTGTCTTTTGTGAACCCGAATGAGATCTTGTTGGCCTACGAAATGGAGTATGATAGTGCACAGGGGTCAGGGACTACCAACAGCAGGATGAATTTCAAAAAGGTAAAGCCGGGCGATCTCTCCCTCACTTTTTTCATCGATGGAACCGGTGCCGGTGGAAGTGTAGTGGATGTTCAGCAGAAAATTGAGCAGTTCCAGAAAGTCACCGGATACAATGGCGACATCCACCGGCCCAACTACCTTAAAGTGGTTTGGGGGACCCTGCAGGTGAAACGGTGCATTTTAAAAAGTGCATCCATTACCTACAAAATGTTCAAACCTGATGGGATTCCGTTGCGGGCCATCATCACTGCCACCTTTACGGATAACTCCGACGACCAATCGCGGGTAGCCATCGCTCAGGACCATTCTCCTGACCTGACCCATATTCGAATGGTCAAAGCGGGTAGTACCCTGCCGGGAATGTGTTACGAGATATATGGCGATCCCGGTTATTACCTGGACGTTGCCCGTGCCAACAGGATCGATGATTTCCGTCGGCTAAAGACGGGCAGTAAAATATTCTTTCCACCCCTCGAAAAATAAATTATGCCTGAAGGGAGAACATTGCCAATTCCTGCCGAACACCGCGAATTCACCGTTAAAGTGGATGGACAGGCAGTGGAACGGATCCATCAGCTGCTTTCGGTCACAATTACCAAAGTAGCCGATAAGATCTCCGTTGCCCGGTTGGTCTACCTGGATGGCAGTGCTTCAAATGGTTTCTTTCCGGCAAGTAATTCGGAGTTGTTTATTCCTGGTAAGGAGATTGAAATATTGGCTGGAACGACCAACGATCCGGTCTCTCTTTTCAAGGGCATCGTGACAGGTCAAAGTATCAAAGTGCGCGACAATGCCGCCCCTCAACTGATCGTCGAATGCAAACACAAGGTGATCGGGCTTACAATCGGCCGAAAAAATGCTTACTTCTTCGACCAGACCGACAGCGACATTCTGACCACTATTCTGGGCAATGCCCCGGTGACCGCAGACGTTGAAAGCACTACCGTGACACACAAACAGATGGTGCAGTACTACTCGACCGACTGGGATTTTCTGCTTACCCGCGCACAAGCCAATGGAAAAATGGTTTTCACGGAAGGGGATACTGTCTCCATCAAAAAGCCCTCATTGAGTGGAAGAAGCGTGTGTACCCTCCAGTTCGGGGCGACCCTGCTTGAGATGGATGCCGAGATTGATTCCCGTTTGCAGTACAGCGCCGTCAAAGGGGTCGCCTGGGATCCGGCCCAACAGGCTTTGGTCGAAAAGGAGGGGGCCGACCCGGGCAACCTCGCCCCGGGCAATCTGGTGAGCAGCGACCTTGCATCGGTTGCCGGTCCCGACCATTTTCACCTGCAGCAATCCTCACTTTCAGAAGATGAAGCGCAATCGTGGGCCGATGCCAAATGGCTGAAATCAAAGCTGGGCCAGGTGAGTGGCCGAATGAAATGTGAAGGATTTTCAAACATCAAGCCAGGAGACCTGGTCACCATCGCCGGCATTGGCGACCGCTTTAACGGGGATGTGTTTGTAACGGGTGTGCGACAAAGTTTAGATTTAGTGGAAGGATGGAAGACCCATATTCAGTTTGGAAGTTCGTGCGATTGGCTCGCGGAACAGAATGAAGTTTCAACTCCCAAAGCCGGTGCCCTGTTGCCGGGTGTCAGCGGATTACAGATCGGGGTGGTAGTCAGCAACGAAGATCCGGACAGTGAACACCGCGTAAGGGTCAAAATGCCGCTGGTCGATAATGCGGAAGATGGAACCTGGGCAAGGGTAGCCTCCCTGGATGCCGGTGACCAACGGGGTTTCTTTTTCCGGCCGGAAGTGGGAGACGAGGTGGTGCTCGGCTTCCTGGATGACGATCCCCGGCAGGCAGTGATTTTGGGTATGCTTCATTCCAGCGCCAAGGCAGCTCCCCTGACGGGCTCTGACGACAACCACGAAAAGATGTACCAAAGCCGTTCGGGCATGAAGCTCTACTTCAACGACGATAAGAAAATCATCCTGCTTGAAACACCTGCAGGCAAAAAAGTGACCCTCGACGAGGATGCAGGCGAACTCAAGATGGTAGATGAGAACGAAAATAAAATTGTGCTGAGCAGTGATGGGATCCTTATCCAGAGCAATGGAAAGATCGAAATCAAAGCACAGCAGGATATCAAAATGGAAGGGCTCAATGTTGAGTCAAAAGCACAGGCTTCGTTTAAAGCAGAGGGATCTGCCAGCGCCGAAGTAAAAGCATCCGGTACGCTGACGCTAAAAGGCGCCATGGTGCAGATCAATTAAACTTAAAGTTATGCCCTTAGCCGCCCGAATAACGGATATGCATGTTTGTCCGATGGTCAACGGAACAGTGCCCCATGTGGGAGGTCCTATTCTTCCTCCCGGTGCGCCAACCGTACTGATCGGCGGACTACCGGCTGCAACCGTGGGTGACATGTGTACCTGTACCGGTCCGCCCGATTCGATCGCCATGGGATCAACTACCGTGATGATCGGAGGCAAACCGGCCGCAAGGATGGGCGATTCTACCGCACATGGCGGATCCATCGTGCTGGGTTGCCCTACCGTGATAATTGGGGGATAGGTTATTAATTAAAAATTGACAATTCAATGCCGTATTAGCTAAGGATATTGATTAAACCCCCCTTTGGATACTTTGTGAGAACCTTTGAGTCCTTTGTGGTTAAATTCAAATACTTAACCACAAAGGTCACAACGGATAGCACAACGGATACACAAAGAATTTCGTTAACTAAACGGAATTAATTGACAATTGGCTATGAAATTGATATAATTAAGACTTATTAACAGCAACAAAGTGGAAGAACTCAAACAAGATAATTCATATACTTCATTTTTGGGAACAGGCTGGAGTTTTCCTCCGGAATTTGTGCCTGAAACCGGTGAAGTGAAGTTGACAGACGATGAGGAAGACATCCGGGCCAGCCTTGAGATTTTGTTGGGTACAGCTGCCGGCGAACGTTTCATGAACCCGAAATATGGACTTGAACTGCACGGGATGTTGTTCGAACCGATGGGCACAACGGCCAAAACTTTGCTGAAAGACCGCATAAAATATGCCATCCTGATCTACGAACCCCGGATCAACCTGCTATCCCTGGAACTGGATCCCTCCGCTGAGCTGGAAGGTAAAATCAGTATCATCCTTGAATATGTGATTCGGTCAACCAACTCGCGCTACAACTTAGTCTATCCATTTTACACGACAGACAGCAACGAACTTCGCAAAACAGTCGATTTTAATAACAGTTAGCACTTCCGGAAATGGTCACGCAAGATATCATACAAAATCTCATCTTTCAGCCCGGACAATCGCAGGACAAGCGAATGGCAGAAGAATTGGGGATTCATTTTGCCAACATTGATGAGCGTACGGACGAGGAACTGCTGCTTTTAACCCGCAAATTTGCTGAGTTTGTCAAATTTTATTCAAATGATGATGTAACTTCAGAAGGTGATTGGAGCGGATTTTTTCCTTCGGACCCGGATGAGATCCGTCAACTGCTGAACAACAAAAGCGGTGAGGTATCGCCGCATCTGGCGCTCTTTCTTAGTTTTATCAAGCTATATCAGGCCGGGCCACAGGAAAGCATCAACCGCTTTACCGGCCGGCACCTCGATTTCTATTTTACCGAGGTTTTACGCCTGACCAAAAGACCAGCCATTCCCGATAAAGCCCATGTAGTTTTGGAGCTGAAAAAGAACGCACTCCCGGTTAGCATCAGATCCAATGATCTGTTTTCGGCAGGGAAAGATGATACCAAAGTAGAATTGATCTACCGGCCTACCGGTGAAACGGTGATCAATTCAGCAAAAGTCGACTCTCTTCGTTCCATTTTTTATGACAAGTCCGGGCACGGGACCATCCGCTATGCCCCAATCGCCAACTCATCCGACGGGATGGGCGGCAAACTGACCGGTGACGAGCCCAAATGGCCGGCATTCGGAAGTGTAATGAACACACCGGTAGAGTTGGGTTTCGCGATAGCTTCCCCGGTTCTCCGGATGATGGAGGGAACCCGTAAAGTAAACCTCACCTTAACACTCGACAACTTCAACAGTGCGGTAATCAATGATACAACTCTCAAAGGTGCCTTTGAAATTTATATTTCCGGAGAGAAAAACTGGTTGGGGCCCTATGAAGTTGCACCCACCTTGAACAAAGAAAATATACTGGGTATCAATTTTACGGTTCCCTCTTCCGAAAAAGGGATTGTTGATTACGACGTTTCTATTCATGGTTATCATTATGCCACACAATCTCCTGTTATTCAAATACTTTTAAAAACCGGAAAACAAGGGATATCATTAGGTTACAGTGATTTTGAGGGGGTAAAGATCAAAAAAGCCAAAGTAGAGGTAGCGGTATCCGGGATAACCTCGTTGTCGCTCGAAGGGGACCAGGGAACGCTGAATCCCAAAAAGCCTTTTGCACCGTTTGGACAGCAACCCACCAAAGGTTCAGCTTTCTTAGTCGGGTATAACGAAGCGCTGGCCAAAAAAATATCAGAAATAACGATCAGTGTCGTCTGGAAGAACCCTCCGAAGGATTTCAAAAGTTATTACAGCGCTTACGGCGAAAAGGTTAACAACGAATATTTTACCACTGAAGTAGCTTTCTCTTACGATGGAAACCGGCAATTTACCCGGAGTGGGGTGCATTTGTTTGAAACCGCGGATGCCAGGGATCCGCACGATTTTGTATTTACGACAGGAGCAACACATTCTGCCGGGATCAATCCTGCAAGTCGCAAAGTGGCCGGACTGAAGCAGGCAGAAACCAGATGGTCCAAAAATTATCTACGGGAATTAGCCATTTTCAGTCCGGTTCAATTCAACAAACCGGCTGTGGCAGAAACGGAGAAAGGGTTTGTTTGTTTTACCCTCAACAGTAGTTTTTTTCATGCTGAATACCCGAAAAAAACGGTTGAAAATATCCTCAGCTTTTCTAAACAGACTGGGACTACTCCTGCATATGTATCACTGAACGAGCCTTATACGCCGGTTATTCAAAATATTTTCATGGCCTACAAAGCTGTTTCGGACGAAGTAAGTATCAATACCAATTCGCTCGACGATTTCGCCAACGACGAGGTTCAGTTCTTCCAGATAGCCTATTTTGGTCAGGTACAGGAACACAGTTACCAGCGAAACCTGTTTAATTTTCTGGTCGACAAGACCGTTTCGTTGTTCCCGGAGTACAAAAATGAAGGGGAACTATTGATTGGGTTCAGTGAACTGAAACCCGGCGACAGCGTCAGCGTGTTGTTTCAGGTTGCCGATGGCAGTGAAGATCCTGACCTGCCGCAACCCGACATTAACTGGGCCGTTTTGTGCGACAATTACTGGAAACCGATGTCGGAAAGCGAAGTTGTTCTCGATACAACCAACCAACTGCTTCGAAGCGGAATTATCAAATTTGTGATTTCCCACGATGCCACAACCGTGAATAGCCTGATGCCGGCAGACCGGATCTGGATTAAAGCAGCCATCCAAAAGAAGGTGAAAGCCGTATGCCAATTGGTTTCGGTAGTTGCCAATGCTTTGGAGGTAAAACTGATAGACCAGGGTAACGATCCCAAACATCTGACCGCTCCGTTGGAGAAAAATAAGATCGTCAAACTAAAGAACGGGAATGCTTCGATCAAAAGCGTGATGCAGCCATACGCTTCATTCGGCGGAGTGCAGGCTGAGACGGACAATGACCGTTTTACCCGCGGTTCCGAACGCCTGCGCCACAAAAACCGGTGCATTACAGCCTGGGATTATGAACGGATTATCCTGCAGGCATTTCCGGATGTTCACAAAGTCAAATGCATCCCCCATGCAAAATTGATAACCGGATCGAATAAATATTGCTGGCTGGCGCCGGGGAATGTCGTTTTGGTGGTGGTACCGGATTTGACCAACAAAAACGCCGTAGATCCGCTGGAACCCAGGGTGAATAGCAACACCCTCAGCAGAATTACAAAATTGGTCAACGATCGAACAGGTATGCAGATAAATGTGAAGGTGAAAAATCCGGCCTACCAGAAATTAAGATTGGAATTCAGTGTAAAATTTAAAGAGGGTTTCGAATTCAACTTTTACAGTGAAAAACTCAAGGAGCAGATCAAACAGTTCCTTTCTCCCTGGGCCTATTCCACCGGTCGGGATATCACCTTCGGAGGCAAGATCTACAAATCAGTGCTGCTCAACTTTGTGGAAGAAGTGGAGTATGTCGACTATCTGGAAGATTTTTACCTCTACAGCATCTCTGAATTTACCGGGCAGTCGAACGACCTGTACGAGGTGCAACCGGAAACGCCGGATACCATTCTGGTTTCTGATTCTACACACACCATACACGAAATAAAAAAAGACTAAGACCATGCTCGCCGAATTGACCATATCCAGGAAGGAAGCGAAAGAGCTTTCGCTCGACCACAAGCAGTTGTATGCTTTGGGACTGAAGCATGTTCAACAGCTTTCCAATCGAATATGGACAGACTACAACGTGCATGATCCGGGTATCACCATCCTTGAGCTGCTCTGTTATTCGCTGACCGATCTCGGTTACCGGGCATCCTATCCGGTCAAAGATCTTTTGGCAACAGAGAAAGACAATGCAGCCAACATGGCCAAACAATTTTTTACGGCCAGACAGATATTTCCAAACAGGGCGCTCACTCCAAAGGATTACCGAAAGATACTGATCGATCTGGAGGGTGTCAAAAACGGGTGGATCGCCCCGCATATGCAATCCTATTATGCCGACACCGTGGCCGGGGAGTTAAGGAATGACGATCCGGGATTAGCGGGCATCGAAGAGATCAAAATCGCCGGGCTGTATGATGTGACCATTGAGTACGATGAAAATATAACTACAAGTGCGCAAAAAGAGGAGATAAAAGGGAATGTGGTGCGGTTACTACAGTCGAACCGTAATTTGTGTGAAGATTTTGTTGGATACAAAGAGATTGAAAATCAGGTTTTTAATCTATGTTGCGATTTGGAGTTGGAGAGTTCTGCCGATGTTTCCGCTGTGAAGGCCGAGATGTTCTACCGTGTACAGAATTACCTCTGTCCCTCCCTCCGTTTCTATTCTTTGAGCGAGATGCTGGAACGTAAAAAAAGTGATGGAACCCTCTTTTCTGCAGACGAAATTTTTGAAGGTCCGGCCCTTGCCAGTGGATTTATTGATGATCAGGAGCTTGAAAACTCCGAACTTCTCAAAACAATCCGACTTTCCGATATCATCAACCTGATTATGGACATTAAAGGTGTGGTGGCAGTTCGGGATATTCTTCTTGTCCCTTATCCTGAAGACTCCGAAATTACTGCCACCCCACTTGAAAACAAATGGGTGGTAGAAGTGACGCCTGGTAAGAAGCCGACCCTGGGCATCGATTTTTTAGAAGACACCAACTATTTTCTGAAGTTCTACAAGCGGAACATGCCCGTTTATCCGAATGTTACACAGGTCCTCGAAAAATTACACGGATTTTATGATGAATTTCCCATGAAGCCTGCCCCCGGAACATTAAATGATCTGGAAATTCCCCTTGGAAAATTCAGGAATCTGGGAGCCTATTACTCTTTTCAGAACGATTTTCCTGCACTTTATGGTTTGGGCGAAGCGCGGCTTGGCAGTACAGCTTCACCCAAACGAAGGGCGCAGGCGGCTCAGCTCAAAGCTTACCTGCTTTTCTTTGATCAGCTGATGGCCAACTATTTTGCACAGTTGAGTCAGGTGAAGGAGCTTTTCTCCTTCGATCCTGACGTCAAACGCACCTATTTTCACCAGGTCGTTGACACCTTTACCGACTATCAAAAAATGTACGGACCTACCGGGAGTGACATATTGGCCACATTAGAGGGTAAAACGGAGGATCAGGCGCTACACACCGAACGCCGCAACCGCTTCCTGGACCACCTGATTGCCCGTTTTGCAGAGCAGTTCACCGATTTTGCCAGGGTAGTCCATTCCGCATTGGGCGCAACACCTGAGATGATTGCCCGTTACAAATGCAAATTTTTAGCAGATTATCCCGCGATCAGCAGCGAACGTGCTTTGGCCTTCAACTACTCGCTAAACAACGACGGCGATTTGTGGGAGAGCCTGAATGTTTCCGGTCTGGAGCGAAGGTTGGCAAAATTGCTGGGAATCGCCAATTTCAAGCGACGAAACCTCAGCGATTTCACTTTCAACATCTACGCGGAAATTGATACTACTCCGGGCGATGAGTTCCGGTTCCGGGTACGGAACAGCCATACCGGCAAGATCATCCTGAGCAGCAGCACCCACTACCTGACCGAAACGATTGCCCGTGAAGAGATGCGAAGGGCCATCCATGCCGGATTACAGCCTTCCGGGTACGAAAAGAAGAAAACCATCGATAACCGGTTCTATTTTAATGTGATTGACCCTGCCGGTGAAGTAATCGCCAGACGGATCGAGTACTTCGATACGGAAGAGCTGATGAACACGGCGCTGGAAGAGTTGATCAACTATTTGCAGGAGAATTTCAGCGACGAAGGGATGTATCTGATTGAGCATATTTTGCTGCGGCCGGAAGACGAAGGTGATCCGTTTATGCGGATTTGTAACGCTGCAAACCAAATCGCCTGCTCCGATTTCGACCCTTATTCCTACCGGATCCATGTGATTTTACCGGCCGAAAACGGACGGTTTGAGAACATGCATTTCCGCAGGTTTGTGGAAGAAATTATCCGCGAGGAGACCCCGGCCCATATCCTGCCAAAGGTCTGCTGGATTTCGAAAGAGGATATGGCGATGCTTGAGAAGGTATACCGCGACTGGATCTGCCTGAAAAGCGGGAGAGAAAGCAACGATCGGCTTGCCAAACTCAAAGCATTTATTGACGCGCTTTATGAAGTCAAAAACAGTTATCCATCAGAGCTGTTGCACGAATGCGATACCAACGGGGAAAAA
>JAMDDG010000346.1 GCA_023488865.1 Bacteroidota bacterium
CAGGAACCTCCGTAATTTTGAAAGGGTCAACACTCGGAACAATTTCCGATCCGCAAGGAAATTTCCTGTTAAAAGGCATCCCTTCCGACGGCGAACTGGTATTCACTTTTGTGGGATTTAAGTCACAAGTCCAAAAAGTGACTGGCGAACCCATGAAAATTGTGATGGAGGGTAGTAAGGTTGGAATTGATGGAGTGGTAGTAACAGCTCATGTATATGGCACGCCGCCATCTCCGCCGCCTCCGCCGCCACCGCTAAATGATGAAATCATTCGAACAAACGGCCCAAATCCACCAATGGTTTTTCTGGATGGCGTACTTATTTCGAAAGATGAGATGAGTAACATCAAACCTGATCAAATCGAATCGATCAGTGTATTAAAGGATAAATCGGCGACTGATTTGTACGGAGAACAGGGGAAAAACGGGGTAATTCTGATCATAACCAAAGCTAAGTCAGGGAGGATGGCAGGAGACAAAACGGTGGAACCACAATCCCCGTATACGCCACCACAACCAATTATAGCTTACATGAATCAGAACAAGGATAAAACAAATCCACCGTTGTTCTTTCTGGATGGCGTACAGATAGACCAAAAAACAGCGGAGCATATCAAAACTGATCAAATTGAATCGATAAACGTTTTAAAAATTCCGCAAGCTACCGATCAATATGGGGATAAGGGCAAAAACGGAGTTGTCAAGATTATCTCGAAGACAAAGTCTGGGAATGTATTTGATTCCAATAAATCCATTTCAGACAAAAAGGTGAATCCTGTAAAAAGAGACGACAACGTTTTTGTGGTAGTCGAAGAAATGCCTCAATTCCCCGGGGGAGAAATGGCTTTAGGAAAATTTATTTCTGAGAACATTAAATATCCTGCCGAAGCAAAAGACAAGGGAATTCAGGGAAAAGTCTTTGTCAATTTCGTGATCAACGAAAACGGGAAGGTCGAAAAGACAAAAGTTGTCCGTAGTGCTCATCCTTTGCTTGATGCAGAAGCCCTCCGCGTAGTAAACCAGATGCCCGACTGGACGCCCGGAAAACAAAGAGGTGAAGCGGTTAGTGTCTCCTATACGATCCCTGTTCAATTTGCACTTGATGGAGACAAAAATGTCAAAACAGGGTTATCCCCACAAGCGCCAAAATTTCCCAAGCAAAGGCCGGATGGCGTATATGTTATCGTAGAAGAAATGCCTGAATTTCCTGGGGGCGAAATGGCTTTAAGAAAATTTATTTCGGAGACCGTCAAGTACCCGGCTGAAGCAAAAGATAAAGGAATTCAGGGGAAAGTCTTTGTTACTTTTACGGTTAAGTCCGATGGAACAGTTGGGGATGCCAAAATCGCAAGGGGCTTAGATCCATTGCTGGACAACGAAGCTATCCGTGTTGTCAATCTGCTGCCTCTCTGGAAACCAGGCAAACAACGCGGACAGGCTGTTAATGTGGCTTTTACTGTCCCGATTCAATTCAAGCTGCAATAGCGTTTGTCTCATAACTTTTCAGGAGGCCGCTTCATTTATTTTGAGGCGGCTTCTTTTTTTGTGTAAATTGGTAGCGGGTCCAACGCTGTTTGTGGGCCATGGTTCTCCGATGAATGCCATCGAAGAGAATGAATGAACCCGGTTTTGCTTTTGACTGGGCGACAGAGGCGAATGAAAAAATGAAACAATACATTCTAAGCGGGGATCATCAGAAATTAATCAACTACAAATCAGAAGGAAAAGCTTTCGATCTGGCGATCCCAACTCCTGAACATTTTCTTCCTTTGCTTTACATCCTGGCGCTAAAAGAGGAAAACGAAAAGGTAAGCCTGTTCAACGACAAGGCTGTTGCCGGATCCCTTTCCATGACATCGGTAAAAATCAGCACAGACAACTTAGTAGAATAATGAGGTCAGGCCGGAGCATTTAATTTCAAAGTATCGTCTTCCGCAAGGATAATTTCAATATTTTTGCCGCCAAACTAAAAGACAACCCAATTTTTGTCTTGCGGTTTTTCTGTTTAAAGTATTTTAATGACGAGTTACACTCCAACAAGTAGCCTTTCTAAAGAGTCTGTTCCAAATAAAAGGCGTATCCGCATTGCCGTTATATTAGTCTATTTTAGCATGGGACTTACGGTTTCGTCGTGGGCGAGCCGTATTCCTGACATTAAAACGGCGCTTCATTTGAACGATGCTATGCTTGGAACTATTTTATTTGCATTGCCGGCCGGTCAAATCCTGATGATGCCCTTTTCAGGTAAGTTAGTTACCCGTTTCGGAAGTCACAGGGTGTTGTTTTTTTCCCTTCCTGTTTATGCTATTTGTCTGATTCTTATTGGATTGGCACAGGCTGGCTGGCAGTTGGCCATCGCGCTGTTTCTGTTTGGGATCTTCGGCAATATGAGCAATATTTCAGTCAACACACAGGGAGTAGCTACCGAAAAAATATACCAGCGTACAATTATGTCTTCCTTTCATGGAGGTTGGAGTCTTGCCGGATTTACCGGAGCGCTGATCGGCTTTGCCATGATTAACCTGCATGTTCGTCCAATCTGGCATTTTGTTATTGTCGTTATGGTTGTATGGCCGCTTTTTTGGACCAACCATCCGTTTTTGGTCCGCAGCAAACGCCAGGACAAAAACCCCGACGAACCCAAACGCAAAATTTTCAACCGGCCTGACAGCATGCTGCTTCAGCTCGGGATCATCGGATTTTGCAGCATGGCCAGCGAGGGCGCCATGTTTGACTGGAGCGGCATCTATTTTAAAGACGTGGTTCATGCACCGCACTCGCTGGTAGTTCTTGGTTATACCTCTTTTATGATCATGATGGCGACTGGTCGGTTTGTAGCCGATCACATTGTTTCGAAGATTGGCCAGAAGAGGCTTCTGCAGATAGGCGGTACTATGATTTCGACGGGTCTGTTTACTGCTGTTTTTTCCCCTTACCTGATTACCAGTACCCTGGCATTTATGCTGGTTGGGTTAGGGGTCTCGAGCATGGTCCCAACTGTTTACAGTGCGGTGGGGCGCCATTCTAAGGTTCCTACCGGCATCGCCCTGGCAACGGTTTCGAGTGTCAGTTTTCTCGGATTTTTGATTGGCCCTCCTTTAATCGGATACATTTCGCAAGCAGCTGGTCTGCGCTATTCCTTCGCTGTGATCGGGGTTTTTGGTCTTGGAATTGCCCTGTTGGTTTCCAGGGTCAAAGCATTGCAAGGTTAGCCGGTTATGGTATCATATCCCTATCGAAGTGCTGATTATCAGAGAGATAAATTTTGAATTAATTAGTCATCAGGCCGGAACTTTCTCCTTATTTATTTACGTTTGAAATTCTGTTACCTTTGCAATTCAAGGCAACAGAAGATTTTTCAGTTATGACCCTAAAGAAATCCGTTGTGGTAACCGACCAGCTCGAAAATGTGCTTGGGACAGTTATCTCCTCTTTCCCTGATGACAAACTATTTCTGGTGATGGACCGGAACAGCGAACGTTTTTGTCTTCCGCTTATTTGCGATACCCCGAATATTGAAAGATTTAAAAAAGTAGTTATCCCTAACGGGGAAGAGCACAAATCATTGTCTTCGGTAGAGCAGATATGGCTTTTCCTGAGTCAGAGCGGAGCCGACCGGAAATCGCTGGTGGTAAACCTGGGAGGGGGAATGGTGACCGATTTGGGCAGTTTTGCCGCTTCAACCTTCAAGCGTGGGGTTGAATTTGTAAATATCCCGACCACCTTGCTTTCTCAGGTAGATGCCTCCGTCGGAGGTAAAACCGGGTTCAATTTCAACGGGTTTAAGAATGAGATCGGCGTAATCAACCAGCCGCATCAGGTAATTATTGATACCCGTTTTCTTAAAACCCTGGATCACGAAAATATTATTTCTGGGTATGCCGAGATGATCAAACACGGCTTGATCCACTCGCAGGAGCACCTGGCAGAACTTCGGAAGTTTGATCTGCATCGTCCTGATTATGCCATTTTACAAGGCATGATCGCACGGTCCGTAATGATCAAAGAGTATTTTGTGGAGAAAGATCCCCGGGAAAAGAATATTAGAAAAGCGCTGAATTTTGGCCATACCATCGGCCATGCCTTCGAGAGTTATTCGCTGAAAAAGTCGCAGCCCCTGTTGCACGGTCATGCTGTGGCTTTCGGCATGATTGCCGAGCTCTATCTTTCCCGCCTGAATTGTGGTTTTCCTGACGGCATACTGCACCACCTTTCCGGATGGATCAGTTCCATCTACGGAAAATACCCTATCGAGACCGCAGATTACGAAACTTTCTATGAGTTGATGGGCCACGACAAAAAGAATGAAGGTAAGAGAATCAATTTTACTTTGATCACTTCGGTCGGGGAAGTTGAGATTAACCGGGACTGCACCAAAGAACAGATTTTTGAAGCCCTGGATTATTTCAGGGAGCTAAACAACGATTGACATTATGAATCTCCTTTTGACCAGGCCAGATCGCTCGATTACCGGAGAAATCACGTTGCCTTCTTCCAAGAGTATCAGCAACAGGGTGCTTATCATCAATGCATTGAGTTACTCCTCTTTCCCTGTTAAGAACCTGTCCGATTGTGATGATTCGGTCGTCATGAACCAGGTTCTCGAATCAAATACCAACCGTTTTGATATTGGTCATGCCGGTACTGCCATGCGGTTTCTTACGGCCTATCTTTCAAAAATAGTAGGGGAGTGGTACTTAACAGGATCCGGGAGGATGCAGCAACGGCCCATCGCTATTTTGGTAGATGCGCTCAGGCAAATGGGTGCGTTAATCGAATATACCGGCGTTGTGGGATTTCCCCCGTTAAAGATAACCGGAACCGCGCTCAAAGGCGGAACGATCGAACTGGATGGAAGTGTCAGCAGCCAGTATATCTCGGCTTTGCTGATGATTGCCCCGACCGTACAGGGTGGGCTTACCCTTAGGCTGAAGAATAAAATCACCTCCCGCTCCTATATCGAAATGACCCTTCAGCTAATGAAAAAATTCGGGATCCGGCATCAATGGAGCGGGAATGAAATACGAATCGAAGCGCAAGCATACAAACCGGTCCCTTATACTGTTGAGGCCGACTGGTCCGCGGCCTCCTACTGGTATGCCATGGCAGTTTTGTCCGAACAGTGTGATTTGTACCTGAAAGGGCTCTATCTGAACAGTACGCAAGGGGATGCGATCCAGGCAACCTGGTTCGAAAAATATTTTGGATTAAGATCCCGGCAGGAAGGCGATACCGTTCGGTTGACCAAAGGCAGAGAGGTTCCTCTGAAACAGCTTAACCTCAATTTTATTGAAAATCCGGATATCGCCCAAACATGGGTGGTCCTGGCCATCGGTAAGCAACTTCCGTTCTATTTTACCGGATTGAAGACCCTGAAGATCAAAGAGACAGACCGCATTTCAGCCTTAAAAAATGAATGCGCCAAGTTGGGAGCCATTCTGACGGAGCCGGCAGAAGGAGAACTGACCTGGGATGGCCAACTAAATGAGGCCCTTGTTCAAAAGGAACCGGTCATTGCTACTTACCATGACCACCGCATGGCCATGGCTTTTGCTCCGGTAGCACAGTTTAACGGGGCCATCCGGATAGAAGATGCGATGGTGGTGACCAAATCGTACCCCTCTTTTTACGATGATCTGAGAAAAGCTGGTTTTGGGATTAAAGAGGTTACTCCTTAACGACCTCTATCTTCATGCGTATATTTTCCAATGGACGGTTGTTTGCCCCGGTGGGCTGTGCTGCAATGGAGTCAATAACTGCCAATCCTTCGATTACTTCACCAAAAACTGTGTAAGCGCCGTCGAGGTGCGGAATTCCGCCAATGGTAGTATAGGTTTCTATTTGTTGTTTCGTCAACCTGACCGGATTCTTGTTGACTTCAACCCTGGCTTGTTGTTTCAACTTTTCCAGCAGTTTATCATATCCCTCCTGGTTTCTGGCCATCTGGAACAGCATCAGGGTATCGATTTTTTCAGATTTCAGCTTGAGAAAAAGTGATTCAGCCGCCCGGTTGTTCAGGTTTAATTCGATCGATGGAATATCATCTAATTTAAACACTTTCCCTTGTGCCAGATAAAATTGGGTGGCAGAGGAGCGGCGTTCGGGATTTTCCTCGTCCCCGTTCCGGGCTGCAGCAATCACCCCTTTTTTGTGGATGATTCCCGGCCTGATTTCTGCCGGTATGGTATAGTTGAGATCCCCATCGCCGAGCATCTGATCTTTGGTTGCACGTTTCGACTGCGGATCGCCGCCCTGTACCATAAAGCCTTTGATGACGCGGTGGAAAAGCAAACTGTCAAATACTCCTGCTTTTGTCAGCTTCAAAAAATTATCGCGGTGCAAGGGCGTTTCGTTGTACAGTACTACCTTCATATCCCCAAACTTTGTTTTTATCCGGACAATCGGTCCTTCGGGAACAGGCTTATTTTGTGAAAAAGAGCAGGCGGAGATGGATGCGATGGCAAGGAGCAGAAGTGATTTTACCAAAAATTGTTTCATATACGGGAGTGTTATCTGATCTTTGTCTGTTGATATTTACTTTGAATTCATAAATCTACAAATTATTTCTTTAATCAAACTGCAATTTTGATTAATGCCTTTTATACGAAACTCATTAATTAAAAGGAAAATGTTTAAATCGCGTTAGCTGTAAACTTAAGGGGATTTTTTCTGTTTCACGATTCTTCTTTCTCGTCAAAATGCCGTAACTTACAATAAATGTTGTCCGTCAGGACATCAAGCACAATAGAAAGAGAAGCAGATGGAACTTCAATTGATTCAAAACAAGATTCATGAGATCCGGGGACAACGGGTTATGATGGACTTTGACCTGGCTGAAATGTACGGGGTAGAAACAAGGAGTTTGAAACAAGCGGTAAAAAGAAACCATGAGCGCTTCCCTCCCGATTTCATGTTTGAATTGTCAAAAATAGAATGGGATAGTTTGATATCACATTTTGTGATATCAAACCGTGGAGGAAATAGGTTTTTGCCTTATGCCTTTACAGAACAGGGAGTTGCCATGCTCTCCAGTGTATTACGAAGTGACAAGGCGATCGCCCTTCGACTTCGCTCAGGGACCGGCTCCAAATCGAAAATCCAAAATCCAAAATAATTTATGCTTCTCGACGACTTCCTCTCCCTCTTCTACCCCCGTCTTTGCGCGGGATGCCACGCACCGCTGGTACGCGGCGAAGAGGTAATCTGTCTTGGCTGCCTGGCCGATCTGCCGAAAACCGGGTTTGAGAAGATACCGGATAATCCGGTTGCGCAACTTTTCTGGGGAAGGGCAGAGATCAAAATGGCAACCTCTTTTTGCAGTTTCGACAAAGGTGGTATTGTACAGCATTTTATGCACCAACTCAAATACAAAGGAGCTAAGGAGGTCGGCGAAAAATTGGGTAATTTGTTCGGATCTGTTTTAAACAAATGTGTCCCCTACCGGGAAATTGAACTCCTGGTACCGGTGCCTTTGCATCCAAAAAGGGAGCACAAACGGGGTTACAACCAGAGTACCGAGATCGGCCGGGGAATATCCGTCGCGATGGGAAAGCCCTTGATGACAGGTAATCTGATCCGGAACCATTACTCAACGACCCAAACCAACAAAGGCAGGTTCGAACGCTGGGAAAATGTGAAAGAGTTGTTTAGTGTCCGCAAACCTGAACTTTTGGAAGGAAAGCACCTCCTGCTGATCGACGATGTGGTGACAACCGGCTCTACTTTGGAAGCCTGCGCGCAGGCTTTGTTGAAGGTACCAGGTACGACAGTCAGTGTTGCAACCATTGCATATGCTTAAGGCGTTTATTCATTGCCATTGGCTTTAGCCTACGGATCAAGGGCAAAATGGAGAGAAGGCTTTAGCCAAACCGGAGGTGTCATATTCGGCTAAAGCCGCTCTTTCATCTCGATACATCAATCCGTCGGCTAAAGCCGACGGCAATGAAAAGGACAAACCTATTCCGCTATCTTCCATCTAAGGATTTCCGCTACTCCTCTCTCATAACTTATAACTCATAACTCCCTTTCTTTCCCCATTCAAATCCAGCATTCTTAACCCCCATTAAATCCAAAACCCTGTTAACCACTGTGTCGACCAACTCTTCCAAAGATGCGGGCAATGAGTAAAACGACGGCGCAGCCGGAACCACAATAGCCCCGGCTTCGGTGAGGGCCACCATATTCCGGAGATGGATTAAATTGTACGGCATTTCACGTGGGACGACGATTAGGCGACCGCGTTCTTTTAAGATTACATCTCCGGAGCGGGTAATCAAATCATCTGAAATTCCGCCTGCAATGCGCCCCAGCGTACCCATGGAACAGGGGATGATAACCATTGTGCTATATCCGGCCGACCCGGATGCAAAAGGGGCGTAAAAATCATTGGGCCCGTAAATTGGATAGGGAATTGTTCGCGGGTTTATTTCTTCTTTCAACTCAAACGCCCAGATATCCAGCGCGTTCTTTGAAAAGACAACGCCGCACGCCTCCGGCTGGATTTCAGCATGGCTCAATTTTTCTATCAGCCTTTTGGCATACACCGATCCGCTGGCGCCGGTAATGGCAATGATGATTTTTTTACCCTGTTCAGGGATTCCCATTTTCTTACATTTTTTACAAAGTTATCAAATTTTAAAAAGGAAGATATGTTCTTCCCGTTCAATCGTTGCCAGCGGCACCCGTAGAGACGTTGCATGCAACGTCTCTACCCCACGGCCCCGCCCCCGCCACAAGGCACAAAAAAAGCCTCCCCGAAGGGAGGCTTTAAATATAGAAAACTATCGATTTGTTGTTGATTATTGAACCAAAGCAAGTTCAGCTTTTGTGGTTATACCCGTTGCTGGAGCTGCAAAAGCAGGAGTGTGAGATGAATCAGCAGACATTTTTGAAGATAATGTAGTAGCTGTTGATCCAATATAGTCTAAGTTAAGAGACAATACCGGTGCAGAATAAAGAGCTACATAAGCCTTCAATGATGAAAGGGCAGCAGATGTAATAACAGTCTCAACATAAGGAGTAGTAATAGTTGCAGCTTGTGCATTTGTATAAGTAAATGCCAATTTGTTAG
>JAMDDG010000248.1 GCA_023488865.1 Bacteroidota bacterium
TCTGATGCCCTAATTGAAAAACCCGGTCGCTATTTTTCACGGCAGTATAAACCTCATTTAATTCCCCTTCCGTGAGGCAAATACTTTTTTCACAATAAACATGTTTGCCCGCTTTAACCGCATCTGTAGTTATACGTGCATGATGATGATCGGGGGTTGCAACAATAACTGCATCAATCGAGTCATCCGCCAGCATTTCCTGATAAGTACGGTAGCGTTTAACCGGGAGACCCGATGGTTTTGCACCTCCTGCAAGGACTTCATTTTTTGCAGTGGCAAGGCCCTTTTCCGCGTTAAGGTCAAAAACATCGCAAATGCCAGTGATGGCCACATTTAGATTTTCCTGTGCCAGCCAATTGTCAAGCCTGCCATTTTTACGGTTCCTTTCCATGTCGTCCGGATGCATGAACCCAATTCCTTTTGCTAATTGGACTGCCCGGCTGCCAAACCCAATTATCCCAACGCGAAGTAGTTCCCCTTTGGCTGAATTTGAAATTTTGTTCGGTGCATAAATGTCTTCAAGTCCTAGTTCTTTTATCAGCTTGTTTTTATTCTTCAGTTCATAGGACTTTTTTTCCATCAACTCTAAGGCAAATATTCCTAAAACCGGGATCCCTGCCATTGCCTTTAGCGCTGTCCTGCGTGATTGTGTGCGTTCAGGATGCTGCGTTTGTCCTTTATCTTTGTTCATTGTTTATCCTCCTTTTTATTTTTTTATTTTTTTATACCGGGCAAATAATAGATCCAAACCAATAATTGAACCGGTAGGGAAAACTGTCAGCACAACAAGGGATATTGCTTCTATTAGTGTCTTGCTGACTATAAGGTAATTACCTTCGGCAGGAATCGAGTATTCTATTCCTGTTATGGGCGCATTATTTAAATAGTACAACAGTAGGAGAAAAGCTCCGGAAATGGCGGCAGCACGGGTACATAGCCCTACAATAAGCCCTGTACCAATGGCAATCAGCCCCCAGATATTTAGAAAATCAACAACCTTCAGTACGCCATCATTAGAAGTGACCCAGTTGGCAATGCCTGACATGATCCATTGAGATTCATGCAGAAAACCTTTGGCCGACCAGCTGGGACTTAGTAATTTCGAAATCCCTTCATATAACAGATGCCAACCAATGAGAACCCGTAATACAACCAGGGTTATTAGCTGTAGTTTTGTGAATGGTTTTGTTCTTGTCTTAATCAACGTCTTCATATTAAATTTTTAAAGTTTATATCCACGCTATTTCTATGATCCAACTTTCTTTAACTCCCTAATACCAGTTGTGTCCCCTCCTTTTAAAGTCAGTTCAACGGGCGCATTCGTCTTCCACGCCCCATTCGTAAAGTCGGGCACTTCCACCGAATTGGAACGGCTTGCAACCGATCTTTCGCTCAAGGGCGCAATTGAACTCCAAAGTGCGGCATCATAAACATCCTGATCGAGGGGAAGTCCGTTGCGCAGACAGTCGATCAGGCGCCACTCCATCATAAAATCCATGCCGCCATGATCCCCAATTTTTTTGGCCATTTCGCCAATCCGGTTAATAATTTGAGGCGTGTATTTTGTTTCCAACTGTTTCATTTCACCCTCTTTCAGCCATTCGTGGCCGATTGCTATTCGTCCAGGTTCAGGATACTTGACAGCCATGCCTTTTGTGCCGCTCACCTGATGAATTCGTGAATAGGGGCGGGTACTGGTCACATCGTGCTGGATCATGATGGTTTTCCCTTTGAAAGTGCGGACAAAAGTGGTGTTCCCCAGGGCGTGGTGATGTAGATCAAATCGATATCCGGGTTTTGGCACATCTCTTTCCAAGCTTCATTTGAACCTGAATACGACTTTGCACTTGGCAGTCCTTTCCCCTCAAGCATCTTTTGGCACGTTTCAACCCGGTCTTCGAACACATCGCACAAAGCTGTAATTTCTACACCATCGATGCACGAGATGCGTTCAACTGCCCCGGGGCCCCGGTTGCCCAAACCTACAAAGCCAACGCGTACCTTATCCAGTTTTGGCGCAGCATAACCACTCATGTTAAACAATTGCTCCGGATTTTTGATATTCTTACTGGTGCCAGGTTTGACTGATGTTTCTGCCTGACCTGCAAATCCTGAAGCCAGGATTCCTGTTCCAATTATTGTATTCCGGAGAAAATCCCTTCTGTTTGTTGTCATTTTATATATCAATTATCTTGTAAATATTTGATCCTGTGCATGATTAAGACCCTGATCTGATATTACCGTTGCCTATTGTCTTGTAACGTATTCTTCTGATTCAATATGACTGTTTATTCATAATCGTCAGCAATACAAAGAGTAAGGTTACTTTCTCCTAATTCAGCAATTTCAACAATTCATCTCTTGTCCTATCATAATCATCTCCATTTTGCGACCAGGGCACCGGATCCTTCATAGAGATTTCGCTTAAAGCTTTCGGCACTATCTTGCTAATGATACTTATCACCTTTTCTCTCCCGGCTTTCTGTTCTGCCATCCACATAATTTCAGCATCTTGTTGTCCTCTTCTGATATTCTTTAACCGGATAGATGGCAATATTCTGTTTAATCCCCGGTCTTCATCAGGATAAAAAGGCATGCGCCCCGGATAAAATACTATTCCATCTCCATTGCCATATTCCATGTGTTCGTTAATAAATGTGAGAGGATTTCTAAACATGTTCTGGTGTAAATGACTCTTGGGCCCCTGCCTGTTATGCTGCCAGTGAGTGCCGTTCCAGATGAACCACGTCTTAATGCCATATTTATATAAGATCCAACTGTTCACCCTGAAATCAACAGCCGCTCCTTCTAATATTATCGATCCATACCTTGGCCGGTTTCCATTATAAAACCAATGATCTCCTCCATTTTTTCTAACTTCAGGCAAATTTTTTAAATCTACTCCGTCAAAACCAGCCCAATAATCAATAGTTCCCTTCAGGCCTTTCTGGTAAGAAGTTGTTGTAAAAACAGGCAGGGATTTACCAACACCCGGATTGTCCTTTATCCCTTCAGCCCTTGCCTTTATCCAAGGAAATTCACTTTCGTGAGGTTCATCGGTGATGTACCAGAAATATTTTACGTCAGGTGCATTTTTTTTGAACCAGTTGACCCATAGATCAGACTGCTTTTGTACTTCTGCTTTTGTTTCACCCATCACCGGTGCCCCATACATTCCAATCGGAAAAATATTTTCACCAATTCCTTCACCATTTCCATGATAGCCGCTGGCAGGTGTAAAAGCAGTGCCATCAAGATATGGTTTATATTTTTCCATACTTTCCCTATTGAAGATAGATTTATTAACATCAAAGCCGCCAACCACATCAATCCGATGCCTGTGCCCTTCAAATTTCAGCATGTCGTCTATTTGCTTTGTTGTTTGCTCAGGATAATACGGGTTAATATTTTCAGTATACAGCCATACATTGGTGTGATTTTCATCAGGCAAATATTGTGGGAGTATGGTCAGCTCCATCGGAATTTCTTTGATTAGTTTTCCCATCTGAAGCACTTGAACACTCCCGTAATAAATACCGGAAGGATAATTTTTTTTATCACGTGGCAGCGAAATATCTACCCAAAATCCCTGGTTTTGAAACGACAAATTTATATTGTGCAGTTTAGACGTATCAAGTGGAGCCACATCAACAGGAAAACCACCCCGGCCTGGTAAAGCATTGGTTGGGATTAATGCATCAGGTATCCATCCTTTCATTTTTTTTGGCGCTGCAGCCGATGAACCGTAATACCAGTTAGGAGGAGTGGAATCTATCACATGTAAATAATGTTCTGTAAAAATTTCAATGGTTCCATCAGACCCATATTTTAAAGTATTTCCACCAATGATTTTTCCGGATGACTTATTAACTGGTGCATCCACCGATAACTCTATTCCTTTTGCACCTTGAAGATCTGTTTCAACAATTACCTGGAATGCGAGCACTTCGTTGTAAAGTCCTTTCAGGTGAATTGTTTTTCCATCCCATATATAGTTCCCCTTTTTATCCGGATGATCCTGATCATCACGATAAACCTTCTCTCCATCTCCTAACGCCCAAATTTGTTTTATTTGTGCAATCCCAACAGAGGGCAGTAAGAATATTCCAAACAAAAGTTGAAAGCTGATCTTTAGAAAACATTTATTAGTGAATGAAACCTTTTTCATAATATATATTTTTACATATCTACCTCAGACATCTGTTATATTGCTGCTGTAGATTTTTTTATTACAGAATTAAATTCTTAATTGGCTTCAACAGCCCCGATAGACCTGGGTGATTTAAAAGCCAATGAAAAATAATCAGTTGTTGGTTTTAATGCTGAATATCCTTTACCAATGGCAGGCGAAGTTGACTGCAAGTGATAAAAGGCATCAGAAAACTGTGGATCTTTATTCAAAATTTGACCAGGTTCGACATAAGATGTGGTTGGTCCAGACCATGAAAGATTATCCGGATTAAACCATAGATTATTCGAGAACACAAAACTATTTGCATCAGTACCCACGCCAATATTAATAGCTGCGGATCCTGTATTTGGAAATACAACAATATTGTTCCGGAAGGTGTTATTTGCACACTTTTGGGTCATGTTATTATCCTGCAAAATACGAACAGCATACTTTACAGGTTGAATTATTGTATTGTTCACTACTTCACAAGATACTGCACTTGCGAAAACAATGGGAGCAGTTGAGCCTTCGAAGGTGTTGGAATAAACATAAATATTCATTGCCTCATAATTTGCTCCTTGTGGGCGGAAATATTGTGTGCCCGTGTTTCCACCTATATGCATAGCCCGGTCTCCACCATTAATTATACGATTTCGCTGAACAATGATATTTTTTGATCCTCCTTTTGTCTGAAAAGCTTGCCCACCGGGGCCAACATTTTTACAAATATTATCTTGTAATACTCCATTATGACATCCTACCATATCTATAAATGCACCATTCGCCCCATTATTAAAACGACAATTTTGTACCGTGAAATTATCAACGCCAGATAATTTAAGTAAATCGTTATTACCTGTGCCCCCTATGTCAAGCCATTCACAGTTCTCAATAATGATATCATGTGCTGGAGTATCAAATGTTCCGGCATCATCAATATTCACACCGTTAGCTGACTGTTTCTCAAATTGTAATCCCTGAATTCTAAGATAAGCAGGATCTGAAAGCTGAAAGGCCTGTGTGTTTCCACTATACAGTACAGTCGCTCCTTTTGCTGCACGTATGGTTATCCATGCCGAACTGGTGCCCTGTAGATTAGTTATATTATCACCCCCTGAGTAGGTGCCATTATTAATTTGGATGGTGTCGCCAGGTTTTGCCACTGCTGCAGCTGCTGCTAATGTTGCATAAGGCCATCCGGTACCTACATTATGAATATTCGTGCTTGTGGTATTATTTGGAGGAGATTGCTCTAACTTTTTTTTACAACTCATAATAAACGGCAATAAAACTGCAACAAGAACAACTGGTTTACATATAAATAAATACTTCATAATTGTTAGTTTTAATAAGAGTTAAAAAAGAGTTTTATTTATGGATTAGGAAAAGTGTTATCCATTGCTGTAATACACGATAGTTTACATCGTTTAACGCTTCATCGGGCAGGTTTGAAAAATTGCCTTGGAAAGTTGCTATCATCCATTTTGCCAAATTGTTTTTGGATCCTTCTTTAATACCCGTTTTTAAAAATTTCTCTCCTTCATCTGGCGAACCTTTTTCCCCCAATGCCCATGCAGTGATGAGGTTATTGACAGACAAAAAATTGCTCCCGTCCGCAGCCGCTTTTGTATCAAAAGAAATGACCTTGTCAAGCATCTGTTGCGCAGCAGTTTTATTTTTAAGGTGACTATAATTTTGATACGCCAACCAATCTTCCAGCCTTGAATCAATATCTTCATCATAAGGTTTACCTGCGCCCAGGTTTTCTGGCCACAATCTGGCTAAGGAAACATAATTCAAAGCTTTTTTGTAATCTCCTTTTTTCATTTCCTGAAGCGCCAGCATGAGCTGCGCTTCTTTATATAATTGTCTTCCTTCGGTCGCTCCTTCATAGGGAAGTATATTTATCTTTTGGAGTTGTATAAGGGCCTCTTTGTATTGATTGTTCAACAACAAACTTTTTGCATACAAAATCCCTATCAAATAATTATCAGGTTGTTTTCTATGATATGTTGCTGCAAGATTTACTGCATTTGCAATTTGGTTTTGAGAAAGATAAAATGTAATAAGTGATCTTGCATAACGCCATTGTGTAGGATCAAGCGCTATTGCATGTTGCAGATACTCCAACTCCATTTCTTTACTACTATTTTTATATAGAACAGCTTTTGCTGCATAAAAAGGAGCAAACTGCGGTTGGCTACCGCATTCATCAAATAAAATTTTTGCTTCGGTTTCATTATTATCATTCCATTCAATAAGCGCGAGATGGTATTTTAATATCCAGTTATCGTTATGAGCAATAAGTTTCTTTAAAATCTCAGCAGTTTCATTGCGAAAAGGAAATACCATTGCCGGATCAAGAGACTGTTCATCCAGTAGTTTATTTTCAAGAAAAGCTTTCCAGTAGGCTATTTCAGCATTTTGTGGAGATAGCTGAAGAACTTTTAAAGCATCTTCGTTGCGGCCTGCATCATAATACCATATTGCCAGTTCAAGATAAGTTTGCTCTGGTAATTCGTTTTTGATTAATCCCGTAAAATTTTCTTTGTTTTCAGCAGAGCTGTCTAAAAGATATTTTTCAAACCGGATAAAATGATTCAGCGGGTCAAACTTTAAAAGTGTATTTAAGACTTCAACTGCCTTTTCATTCTCGTTTTGCAGGCGATGGATAACCGCAAGTAATTGGTAAGCATCAACAGCATAACGATTAAAATCTATTGCTTTATTCGCATAGTCTTTTGCCTTTTCAAAATTATTTTCCCTGAAGTACAGAGTTGCCAATTCAATGTATGCGGCACTGCGGTAATTAATATTTAATGCCGCAATATCAAATCCATCCTTTGCATCAGCTATCATCCTTTTTTTTACATTGATCAGTCCATAATAATAATTAGTCGCACCATCATAGGTATCAATGGATAAAGCCTTCTTTGCAAAATTCAGCGCCTCATCGTAACGCATACTACGATACATCAACATCGACAAATCGGTCAAGGCCGGCAAATAATTGGGATCTTTCTGCAAGGCGGCTTTCAGTTCGGTTTGTGCACCTATATAATCCCTTTCACGAATATTTTCTTTGCCTTGTGTATATAAACCATACACCGAATTCCAATCAAAATCAACGGGTGTTTGAACCGGGCGACTGAGTACATTGGCTACCGGAGAAGCATTATATTCCAATTTATTTTTACCAAGCGTTGCAATTAAATTTTCCGCCGACATATTAAGCCTGATGGAATCGGCAAACAACTGAAGAGTATTCAGATGAAGCATCCGGGAATATATGGTTTTATCACCGGACGTTATTTTTAATTCATCATCTGTTTTTTGGAGTGGCGAAAAATAAATATTAAGCCAGCCATTTTCATTTTTGATATTCATCGCCCCATAATTATTCGCAGCTACAAATCCTTTTGTTTTTACCACGGGGAACCAGTATTCTGTCCATACATCAGACGTATGCGGCGAAAATTCCAGATGCTTAAATGGAGTGAACGTGCTTCTTGCTTCTGACTGATTGAACAATCTTCCGCTTTGTACTTCAACATATTGCCCGTTGGCATCTGTTAAAAGCTTTTCCCAGATCATTCCCTGCTGCGATAAGCCCCATATCCATAATTTCTTTCCCGGTTTATCATCGCGGGTACTGTAACGTCCCATGCCAAAATCTTCGTTATGCCAGTATCCACCAAAAAAATCAGTATATTTTCCAAATACGTGATACGATTTATACCCGCCAAAATCATTGTTTTTATACCACGATAGATCCTTGCCGTTTTTTTTATTAATTGGCCAGTCATTAAACTCACCAGCGTGACCTAAATATTTTGTTCCGGGATAGATGAACTGCAAATTTCCCTCTGCTTTTATACCGGCATTCATCCACGTATAATAGGGCTGCTCAAAAGGTGAAGAATTATACCAGAAAGATGATGTTGTAAAATAAGCTTTGTCCTTGGGCAGGTTGATCTCTATTTCCCAGGAGGTACGGGTAAGCAGGTCCAATACGCCAATGATACAACTCATACTTCCATCAGGTTTTTCCATCGTTACATAATCAACAGGGGTTGCACAGTTGGGTGTGTGCCCAATAATACCATAATTGGCTTCAATACCACCACTGGTCCAGGGGCCACGCATGGCAACGTCACGAAACTTAACTACATGATTATAATAAATGAAAGATTTGCCTGTCGACTTTTCGATGGCTGACCATATTTTGCCGCCTATCTCCGGAAGGATAATTACTTTGATGTAATCGTTTTCCAACTCAACCACTTTCCATTCTTTCTGAACAGGCTTATCGGTATATCCGTCAAAGCGGAAATAAGGATAAACCTTCCCCATTTGCGGTATTGGGTCAGGATCAGAAAAAGGGTACGTTTTAAATATTTTATTATATTCTTTTACCGTAGCTTTTTGCTGCGCCCTCATTATCACACAGGTGGATAAAATAAGCAACATTGTTAACAGGAATTTTTTCATAAAATAAATTTCAAATCTTGATACTCTTTTTTACGTATTCATTCAAATAAGCTTCAGGCTGTCAACCAAAGGGTGTAACCGAATATCAAAATCTATCGCACGATAATTGACTGTCGATTTATGTATGGTTATCTTTGTATTCTCCCGAATGATGGCTAATGGTTCTTTCTGCTCTGGAAGATATTTCCATAACATTTCAGCATGAAGTGTAACTGTTTTATCTGTTCTGTTTACCTTCACTTTGGCTGGATCA
>JAMDDG010000443.1 GCA_023488865.1 Bacteroidota bacterium
TTGAAGTAACCGTAGACAAGCTTGGCAAAGTCTCTGCTGTTCGCGGCGGTATTTTGGGTTCTACTTCCAGTGATCCCGACCTGCTTGAAGCTGCTACCAAAGCGGCAAAAGCTGCCCGGTTCAATGTGGATGACAATGCACCGGCCTTCCAGAAGGGGACTATTACGTACCATTTTGTGCTTCAGTAAGCGCAAGAAAGAGCTAAAATTTCCCAACGCACAATATTTTATCGTTACATTTGCAACAATGAAATCAGTTTTTAAAATATTCCTTCTGACAATTTTATCGTGTTGCTACATCAACACCGTGTTTGAATTTTCAGATACGGAGAAGAAAGCCAATTTTGAAAACGAATCGCATTGCTACATTCACCAGGACAACAGCGACCTAAAAACTCCAACCGCCAAAACAGTTCAGCTTTTTGACATTGCATTTGCCGTTCCCCATCAATTAAATTTTTTTGCAAAATGCAAAGACAAGATATGCAAATACTCTTATTACAAATATTTTAAACCACCAGACAGATTATTTCTATTGTATACCTCACTGTTGTTTTATGGTTAACTTTCTTTAAAGTTTCGAGTATCGGACATTTTGATGTTTGTTATTTTGAACTTCAAAAAAAATTATTAAGTTAAATCAATAAAAAAAAACAGTAAGATGAAAAAATATTATTTGTTCTTGGTAGGTATCATTATGATTGCCTTTTCAACTCTTTTATTAGATGGATGTAAAAAGGATGCTATTACACCCGCTGGTAATTTGACTTTAAAGATTGACACTTCGCTGGATGCCGGGGGCGATATCAAGGCAACCTCTTTTACCAAAGGTGTAATGAAAAATTATACCGGTACAATTGTTAGCACTGGAACGGTGACGAGTGGTAACCTCGTTTTTAATTTATCAGGAATTAGTGCCGGCGATTACTTTATTGTTGTTAATGATCTCCTCAATGATCAGGTTCCTACCCGCATTGCTGATGCGTCTAAAACCTATATCCAAACAGTTGGACAAAAGTTCCGTGACGCTCGCATTATCCTGGGTTCAGAGACCCTATACCGCATAAAAACGTACTCTCAAGGCCAAGGCGAACATCCTGTGCGCAAGTATTCCGATGGTTCAAATTTACCTAACAATGCGTGGGTGATTCTTTCATACAAGGCTACTCCGACTGTTTTAGAGATACGAACGATGGAAGATAATCGTCTTCTCTTTGCTCCCACGGCAACCAACCAGGGTCCACACAAGTTTGTCGATTGGATAATGGGTGGGGCAAATCATGGTAAAGGACCTGCCGGAAACTTGGCTGCTACAACTGCACAATGCGGCACATGTCATACGAATTTCAACACAAAACCAGCTTCCTGGTCACAGATTACTGCGACCAATGGTAATTGCTATAAATGCCATTACAGCATCGCTGGAGATCCGGAAGGATTTTTGGATCCGACGAAGTAATGTGTTTTACCAGATAAGAGAGTTGCCTGAAGAAATTCGGGCAACTTTTATCTTTGCATCGTGTTGTTTAACCTTAATCAGAACCCTTTCTAAGCGACAAAGATCTATTGCAATTTTAATATCTTTGCAAATAATGAAAAAGTTTTTAAAAATATTCCTTCTGTCAATTTTATCGTGTTGCTACATCAACACCGTGTTTGAATTTTCAGACACGGAGAAGAAAGCCAATTTTGAAAACGAATCACATTGCTACATTCACCAAGACAACAGCGACCTAAAAACTCCAACCGCCAAAACAGTTCAGCTTTTTGACATTGCATTTCATTTACAACATTCGCTAACAATTTCTGCGAACTCCGTAGACAAGGACAATAATTTATTCCACGACAAATATTTTTTATCCCCACCGAAAAAGCAATTTCTGCTTTTTTCCTCTCTGCTAATTTAAACGATTAACTTTTTTGTTTCACTGCTTGACAAAGTTGATCGGTATCTATTTTTTATTTCCAATAAAAATAAAGGATAAACTAATTATTCATTTTTATATCACTTTATATGATTGATAAACTCATAGGCTTTTCTATCAGAAATAAAGCCATTGTTATATTCTTTGTATTGGCCTTAATTGGCTGGGGAGTTTACTCCTTATCAAAGCTGCCTATTGATGCATTGCCTGATATTACTAATAACCAGGTGCAGGTACATGCCATTGCTCCGGCCTTATCGGCTCAGGATGTTGAGCAGATGATTACTTCCCCATTGGAAATAACAATGGCTAACATTCCTGGCATTCTTGAAATAAGGTCAATATCCCGTTTCGGCCTGTCGGTAATTACCATTGTTTTCAGGGAAGATGTTGATATTTATCTTGCCAGGGAACTGGTATTTCAAAAAATACAGGAAGCTCAGGATTTGATCCCACAAGGCGTGGCGAAAATTAATATGTCACCTATTGCAACAGGGCTGGGCGAAATTTATAAATATGTTTTACAAACACAGCCTGGCCATGAGAAGTATTCTCTTGATGAATTAAGGACCATACAGGACTGGGTAGTAAAAAGGCAATTGGAAGGTACGCCGGGCGTTGCTGAGATCAATAGCTTTGGTGGATTTATTAAACAGTATGAAGTGGCCGTTGATCCTGAAAAACTTCGTGGCCAGAATATAACCATCAAAGAGATTTTCGATGCTTTACAGCAGAATAATCAAAATACGGGTGGCGCATATATTGAAAAATTGCAAAACGCTTATTTCATAAGAGGCGTAGGATTAGCGAAAACATTGAAGGATGTTGGAAAAATTGTTATAAAAAATAACAATGGCATTCCGGTTCTTATTCGGGATGTGGCTAAGGTGCAATTTGGACATTCAATAAGATACGGTGCTATGACGGTATCAGGAACGGGCGAGGCCGTGGGCGGGATAATATTGATGTTAAAAGGTTCAAACACTTTACAAGTGATCAATGAGGTAAAACTCAGGATATCTGCCATTCAAAAAGCACTTCCAAAGGGTATTATTATTACACAGTTTATTGACCGGAGTAATTTAATCAGCCGGACTATTCACACGGTAAGCCGTAACCTGATTGAAGGAGGATTGATTGTTATATTTATACTTATTTTATTCTTAGGAAATCTTAGGGCGGGTATTGTAGTGGCATCAGTTATCCCTCTTTCTATGTTGTTCGCTCTGGGAATGATGAACCTCTTTGGTGTTTCTGCAAACCTTATGAGTTTAGGAGCTATTGATTTTGGGTTGATCGTGGATGGAGCAGTTATTATTGTAGAAAGCATTGTGTATGCTGTTCATCACAATTCAAGGCTCGCTAACCTTACAAAATTATCACAAACCCAAATGGATGAACAGGTGTTTCAATCTTCTGTGCGTATTCGTAAATCTGCTGCTTTTGGAGAAATCATTATTTTAATCGTGTACATACCTATTCTCACCTTAGTGGGTGTGGCAGGAAAAATGTTCCACCCAATGGCACAAACAGTAAGCTTTGCTATTGTGGGTGCTTTAATTCTTTCACTTACTTATGTACCTATGATGTCGGCAGTGTTGCTAAGTAAAAATATTTCTTTCAAAAGAAATATTGGGGATAGGATAATGGGCTTTTTACATTGTATTTACCACCCTGTTATTTTATTTGCCCTGCGAAAAAAACTGTTGATTGTAGTTACATCCCTTGTATTATTAGTAGTCAGTTATTTAATTTTCAACGGGCTGGGTGGCGAATTTATCCCCACCCTTTCAGAAGGTGATTTTGCTGTGGAAACACGATTACCGCCAGGCAGTTCCTTGTCACAAACCATCCAAACAACCATTAATGCCGGAAATATTTTAAAGAAAGATTTCCCTGAAGTTAAACAAGTTGTTTCCAGTATTGGTGTCGCCAGTATCCCAACCGACCCTGATCCGATTGAGACTGGCATGATGACGATTATACTAAAAGATAAAACTGAATGGACAAGCGCTGATAACCAGGTGGAGCTTACTGACAAAATGAAAGAAGCTTTATCCATAATTCCCGGTGTAGATTGGGAATTTTCACAACCCATACAATTACGTTTTAATGAGTTGCTAAGTGGCTCCCGGCAGGATATAACGGTTAAAATTTATGGGGAGGATTTAGATGTGCTTACCCAACTTGGAACACAGGCCGCTGCAATTATAAGTAAAGTGAATGGCGCACAGGATGTTTTAGCCGAAAGAACAAACGGGTTGCCTGAAATAACGGTAGTGTATAACCGCGATAAAATTGCCCAATTCGGATTGACTATTGCAGATGTCAATAAAATATTGGAAGCCGCTTTTGCCGGAGCGAAAGCTGGGATTGTTTATGAAGGAGACCGGCAATTTGATTTGGTAATACGGTTTGATAAACAACACCGAAAAGATTTGTTTAATGTTCAAAATTTATTTGTCTCTCTCCCAAATGGCAACCAAATTCCTTTAAGTGAAGTTGCCGTTGTAAAATTTGAAGAAGGACCTTCTTCGATATCAAGGGATAATACCAAACGGAGGATTGCCATTGGCTTGAATGTCCGCAATCGTGATATTCAAAGTGTGGTCAATGATATTCAAAGCCAGTTAGCCACTCAGTTAAAGTTACCACCTGGTTATCTTGTTACTTTTGGAGGTCAGTTTCAGAATTTGATTGATGCGAAGCAACGTTTAATGATTGCCGTTCCGTTGGCTTTAGCACTGATATTTATGTTATTGTTTTTTACGTTTGGCTCTCTTAAAGAATCGTTTTTAATTCTTACCGCAATTCCTTTTGCAGCTATAGGTGGTGTGTTTGCCCTATTGATTCGGGGAATGCCTTTCAGTATATCAGCAGGTGTGGGCTTTATTGCCCTTTTCGGAGTGGCGGTGTTGAATGGAATTGTATTGATCAGCTTTTTAAATCAATTAAAAAAAGAGGGGAGAACTAATATTAACCGCCGCATTCTGGAAGGGGTTAATGTAAGGCTTCGTCCTGTGATAATGACAGCGTCCGTTGCCTCGTTTGGCTTTTTACCAATGGCAATTTCTACGTCTGCCGGCGCTGAAGTGCAGCGGCCTTTGGCAACGGTTGTTATAGGAGGTTTAATTACATCTACCATACTTACACTAATAGTATTGCCTGTATTGTATTATATTTTTATGTCAAAAAAGAAAACTAAAAAAATGAAAAGCTTGCCAAATTCCGTTGGAATTATATTGTTCCTCATTGCTACAATCATACCGTCAATTGGTATGGGACAAGTGTCTGTTGCCCAACAATCGTTAAAATTAACTATAGATGAAGCAGTCAGCTATGCAATAAAAAACAATCAAGCTGTTAAAAGTGCAGAGTATGGCGTTCAGCAACAAAGGGCTTTGAGAAAAACAAATGTTGATCTCAATAAAACAGGCTTTCAATATATTTTTGATAACACTAGTCCAAATGGAAATAAAAGCGTTGGAGTTCAGCAATCCTTTAATTTGCCGATAGTATATAACCGACAAGGCAAGCTCTTAAATGAACAGCTTGTTTTAAGTGAAAGATCTTTGACCATATCAAAGGCAGACCTGATAAGAAATTTAAAGACAGCGTATTACCAGCTTGTTTATGGGAAGGCTTATTTGCAAGTGCTTTTCAACCAGGATAGTGTCTATAATGATTTTACCAACGCAGCAAATTCAAGATATACGAACGGAGAAACAGGCTACCTGGAAAAAGTAACTGCTGATGCTACCTATCAGCAAATTGTCTTATTAAGAAAACAAGCCCAGGCAGATATGATTATCTATGAACGGGAATTGCAAAAATGGCTTTATACCACTACACCTGTTGAACCTGCAATTAATCAGTTAGAGAAGTTGCCACTTCCAATTTTATTGCATACTGAAACAGTATCCAAAAACCCAATCCTGAATTATTATCAACAAAACATAAATGTAGCTGCCGCCAATTTTGCGGTAACTAAAAGCAGGGAATTGCCCGATCTCGCAATTGGGCTTTCTAAGTATATTGGTATAAGATATTATGGCTATAGTGTTGGAGTGAATATTCCTTTATGGACCCGAACTTACCGGGGCAGAAATGAAGCAGCTAAGATGGCTGTAAAAATTGCCGAAGCTAATTATGCCAATGTTATAGAAAATACGGAAGCTGCTTACAATCAGCAATTACAGCAATATCAAAAATGGAATGAACAATTAAATTACTATGAAAGTGCAGGCTTAAAACAATCGGATGAAATAATAAAGAACGCGGGAGTAAATTATAGATCAGGCAACACCAGCTATATAGAATATATACAAAATCTTACCCAGGCATTCGATATAAAATTGCAATATCTGAATGCAGTTAATCAATATAACCAGAGCATCATTAATATTAATTACCTGTTAGGGAACAAATAAAAACATAAAAAGATGAAACATTTAATTATAAAAGTATCATTGATCAGTTTGATCATAACCCTCCTCTTAAATTCATGTGGGTTTGAAAGTGAAGACAAAGAAAAAAAAGAAAAAGCCCGGGAGGTGGCTGCAAAAGAAAAGGTTGGCTTAATGCCAGGCGAGCTTATGCTTACAAAAAAACAATTTAATGTAATGAAAATTGAGCTGGGCAGCGTTGTTGACAAAAACCTTACAAACATTGTAAAGGCAAATGGATTTATCACATCTCCACCGCAGAATAAAGCAACAGTTTCCCCGGTTATGGGTGGCGTTGTAAAATCAATTACCGTTATCCCAGGCAGTTATGTAAAAAAAGGTCAGGTGCTTGCTTATCTCGAACATCCTGATTACATACAATTGCAGGAAGATTATTTAAAAGCTAAAAGTTCACTCGTGTTTTTTGAACAGGAAAATGACCGGCAAAAAAACATGCTAAGTGATAGTGCTACTTCCAAAAAGTTAATGCAGCAAACATTGAGCAACTATAACATTACTAAAGCAACACTACTTTCATTAAAAAATAAACTCCAGCTTTTAGGTATCTCAATTAATAGTGTTGATAATGGAAATATCCTCTCTGCGGTACCATTAGTTTCACCCATAAATGGATATGTACAAAAAGTGAATACAAATGTTGGGAAGTTTGCTGACCCTACGCAGATTTTATTTGAAATTTATGATAATAGTTTATTGTTCATAGACCTTCAGGTATATCAACAGGATTTGGACAAAGTACGAATAGGGCAAAAACTTTATTTCAGTACCTCATCATCAAGTAATGCCAACAGTATGGCAACCGTTTATGCCATAGACAGGGCTTTTGACAATACCAATAAATCAATCATAGTTCATGCAAGAGTGAACCGGAATGTAAGAAAAGACCTGTTGCCCGGCACATATGTTAACGCATTTATTGAAACAGGAACAGAAAATGTTACGGCACTTCCTGATGAAGCGATTTTTAAAACAGGTGAAACAGAAAACATATTCATTTTATCCCGGACACATATTGAAAAGCAGGATACCAGTTATATTTTCTCGGTTAAGGAAATAAAAACCGGAATTTCTGAAGCAGGTTATACGCAGGTTAGTTTTTTAGAGAATATGCCGTCCGTAGTTAAAATTGTAACGAAGGAAACTTATTTTCTGGTATCGGAAAAAAATAAATCACAAAGTGGTGAACTGGATTAAATGACAATCAACCAGCTCTAAATAATCATAAGTACGAAGTACTTTAGCCTTTCCTTCCGGGGTGATGTAAATTTAACAAAATGATTTTATCCCGCTGATTCATAGCCCTGAATTAATGACTATCTTTGCACCCAAATTAGTAAGATGCGAAAAATAAGAAATATAGCCATTATTGCCCACGTTGACCATGGCAAAACTACGCTGGTAGACAAGATGATACTCCACTCCAACATCTTTCGGTCCAATCAGAATCCAGGGGAATTAATTTTGGATAGCAACGATCTGGAACGCGAAAGAGGGATCACCATTCTGGCAAAAAACGTTTCCGTAGTATACAAAGGGATAAAGATAAATATCATTGATACTCCCGGTCACTCCGATTTTGGAGGTGAAGTTGAAAGGGTACTGAACATGGCCGACGGGGTGCTTTTGTTGGTCGATGCCTTTGAAGGCACCATGCCACAAACAAGATTTGTACTTCAAAAAGCAATTGAACTTGGTCTGAAACCGATCGTGGTTATCAACAAAGTAGACAAACCGAACTGCAGGCCGGATGTCGTGCACGAACAGGTTTTTGAACTGATGTATAGTCTGGATGCCTCTGAAGACCAACTTGATTTTCCCACAATTTATGGTTCGGCCAAACAAGGTTGGATGAGTACCGACTGGAAGAATCCAACCACAGATATTGAACCGCTTTTCGATGCCATCCTCGAACATATCCCTGCACCTCCTGAAAATGAAGGAACTCCGCAGATGTTGATCACTTCGCTCGATTATTCGAAGTACATCGGACGTATTGCCATCGGACGTATCCACCGCGGAGAGCTGAAAGAAGGGATGAATGTTTCGCTGGTCAAACGCGACGGAACAATTACCCGCTCAAAAATTAAGGAATTGCACGTGTTCACCGGCTTAGGACGCGAAAAAGTAGCGACTGCCCTCAATGGCGACATTTGCGCGTTGGTAGGTATCGACGATTTTGAAATCGGCGATACCATTTGTGACTACGAAAACCCTGAAGCGCTTGATCCTATCGACGTGGACGAGCCAACCATGAGTATGTTGTTCACTATCAACAACTCACCCTTCTACGGCAAGGAGGGAAAATATGTCACCAGCCGTCATATCCACGAACGCCTCGAGCGCGAACTGTAGAAAAACCTGGCATTGCGTGTCGAACCAACTGACTCAGCTGATTCGTGGAATGTAAACGGACGGGGTGTCTTGCACCTATCCGTCCTGATTGAAACCATGCGCCGCGAGGGATACGAATTACAGG
>JAMDDG010000386.1 GCA_023488865.1 Bacteroidota bacterium
ATGTAACCGGAGGAAATAATAAAGTACGTTATTACTCCAATGTCAATTTTATGCACCAGGGTGGTCAGTTTATAACAGACCAGACTAAATATGAACCCGGCGCAAACAATGTTTGGTTAAATTATCGTTCGAATGTCGATATGAACCTGAATAAATACCTTAGGGCTTTTGTCCGTTTAAGTGGCAATATTAAAAGAGAGCGGACAGCCGGTTCGGGTAATGCTGCAATTTATGGTAGCCTGTTCCAGATTCCACCCACAGTATACGGACCTTTAACACCAGATGTCCTTGATGCAACTACCGGGAAAGTAATTACCCCGGGGAAAGTGATTACCACTGAACGTGTGGGTTCGCCTACCTATGGCATGCTTAATCGTTCTGGTTATATACGGCATACGGTGACCAATATTACCTCCCAGTTTGGTCTTGATTTGGATATGGGCTTTCTAACCAAAGGATTAAACCTGACTGGTATTTTTGCCTATCAGACCAACGCAGTGGGTAGTTTAAGGACAACCCAGAATTATGAGCGCTGGTTAAGAACGAGTGATCCGGATACACTTTTATTTACGAAAAAGGGATCGGATACGGATACTCCTTTAGCTTACGGGAAAAGTTCTTCTTTCTATTATCACCTTACTTATAATGCCGCTTTAAACTATAAACGTGATTTTGGCAAACACCAGGTTGGTGGTATGGCTTATATGTTTTATCAAAACCTGACCAAAGCAGATAATTCATCTCCAGGGTTGCTCCCATATAACAGGGTAAGTTCGGGTGCAGAAGCTACTTACGGTTATGATAGCAGATATCTGTTTAAGTTTGATGTAGGTTATTCAGGCTCTGAACAATACGCACGTGGCAATCGTTTTATTGCAACTCCTGCCGTTTCAGCAGCATGGATAGCATCTAATGAGGCCTTTATGAGTGATTTTAAATGGTTAAGCAATCTGAAGTTAAGGGCATCTTACGGTAAAACTGCCAATGACCAGAGTGGACTTGCCCGTTTTGCCTATCTTGATAACATCACTGTTACCGGTGGTGGTGATATTGGCTATCTTCAATATACGGTCAACGAAAACCAGACGGGCAACCCATATATACAGGCTGAGATATCTACCAAACAAAACGTCGGATTAGATTTGGGATTTTTCAATGCCTTCTCTGTATCGGTAGATGTTTTCAAAGAGCGCATGGATAACATGGTGGTGAGTGCTATTTCAACTATTCCGCTTTACCAGGGTATTCCTTTAGGCAACTATCCCCAAGACAACGTGGGTGTTTTCGAAAACAAGGGTTATGAAATCACGGCCAGTTACGACAAACAGATCAATCGTGATTTGACAGTCTCTGTAGGAGGTATGGTAAGCTATGCTAAAAATACCCTGATTGATGTAAATGAAGCCCTTAAAACCTCAGACTATGCCTACACAAAATGGCGGGAAGGTTACCCTTATGGCCAGGAATTTGGTTATTTGGTTGATTATAGTAATGGAAATGGCTTCTTCAACACACAGGCAGAATTGACTGCCAATACATTGGCGTATGGTTTTGGTACTCCACGATTGGGAGATCTTAAATACCAGGATTTGAATAAAGATGGGAAGATTGATGAGCGTGATAAGGCTCCGATTGGCATTGGGGCTCTGCCGCTGATGACTTATGCTTTCAGGGGTGCCATTACGTATAAACAATTTGATTTCAGTTTCCTTTTCCAGGGTATAGGGGAATATTCTTCGATGTATTCAGGACAGGGTGTCTGGGAGACAAATTATGATGGCGTTTTTGGGGCATTGCATCAGAATGCCTGGACACAAGACCGATATAACAGTGGGGCAAAAATTACTTCTCCGGCGCTCTCGTTGGCCCAGTCAGTCAATCATCAGTCAAGTGATTATTACAACTATAACCGCTCTTATTTACGTCTCAAGAATCTTGAGTTGGCCTATACTCTCCCCGCATCAATGGCACAAGCTATTTCGGTGGCAAAGGTGAGATTTTTACTCAGCGGACAGAACCTGATTACCTGGGACAACATGAAGTCCAACGATTTTGGACCGGAAGGCAGCTATGCAGAATTCCCTGTTTACAGGGTATTCAATTTAGGCATAAATGTTTCTTTCTAATCTGTCGGGTAAATGTATAAATCTGAAAAATTATCTTAGTATGAAAAAATATAAAATATTTACAGTCCTATTCGTTACGTGCCTCCTTTTATCATGTAACAAACAGTTGGATTTGCAATCTGACGGCCGTATAACGATGGACCAGGTCTTTAGTGATTACAACAGAACCAGGGGCTATCTCAATTCCTGCTATGGATATTGTCCTGCCCCTTATATGGACCGGGCTTCATTTACAGATGAAGCACAGGATGCGGATGATGTCATACCGGGGTCAAAATATATTAACTGGTATAGTGGAAGTATTACCTCAATAACCTATCCGTCCTATTCGGCTGATGGGAGTCCATGGGGAAGTCTTTATACCGGGATCCGTAAATGTAATGTGTTCCTTGAAAATATCAAAACAGCTACAGTCCTTGCCACGGATGCAGAAAAAGGACAATGGACAGCTCAGGCCCTTACTTTACGTGCACTCTACTATTTACAGTTGATTAAACGTTACGGAGGGGTACCTATCTTTGATAAACCGTTGGAAATAAATCATAATTTTTCAACCGATAAGAGAGCCACATTTTCGGAAGTTGTGAAATTTATTCTGGCCGATTGCGATAAAGCTTTAACTTATCCCGCTACACAGGATGGTTTTTCATGGAATATTTATGACAATCAATTCGGCATCATGACCCGTGCAGTCGCCTATGCAATTAAATCACAGGCAGTGACTTATGCGGCAAGCCCGTTGTGGTCTGACGGTACCTATACCTGGGCAATGGCAACTGAAATCAACAAAGAAGCTTTGTCGCAATGTATAATCAACGGAGGATACAAACTCTTTGATGTGGTGCCTGCGGCCACTATAGCACAGAATCCATATGCACTCTATTTCATTACCAGTTCCAATGACCAAAGGGCTGTTGACAAGGAGACTATTTACCAGGGAGGCGCAAATATGCAGGTCTGGCGTAATGCAGGGATGCCCACTAATCCAGGTATGGACAAAACGGGGCCATGTCCTACCCAGGACTTGGTCGATAGCTATGAGATGGCCAATGGGGAAGCTCCTATCACTGGTTATTCAGATGACAATAGGTTAAATCCTGTTATAAACAGCGCATCAGGTTATGATCCGGCCAATCCTTATGTAGGTCGTGATCCAAGGTTTTATGCATCTATTTATTACAACGGTGCAGTGAGATTTTTAAATCAGCCGATGGGTAAAAAAGTGGAAACTTTTGTCGGAGGGACAGAAGAAGTTTCAGATATCAATCGAAAGAATACAAGAACAGGATATTACCTGCGCAAATTCAACAATTACAAATCCACGCTGAACAATAGTGCTGATGGTGCCGTCAGGTTGTTCCGTTTGGCTGAACTTTATTTGAATTTTGCAGAATCTGCCTACCAATCTGTTGGCCCGGATGTGGCTGTTACCTCAACAGGCTTTTCCATGAGTGCGAGAGATGCCGTGAATGCAGTTCGCGCAAGAGCTGGTATGCCTCCTTTTGCTGCAAGTATGACTAAAGATGCGTTTGAGAAGAAGTATCGCAATGAGCGTCGTATTGAATTGGCATTCGAAGAACATCGCTTCTTTGACGTCAGGCGTTGGAAAATTCTGGATCAGACAGATAAGTTTGTTACAGGTATGAGAATTACCCAATCCGGGTCAACTCTTACGTATAACCGTTTCAAGTTCATTGACAGAAACTGTTCATCAACGAAATGGCTGATTTATCCTATTGATCAGGCTGAAGTTGACAAAGTTATCGGGCTTAGCGGTGCTGACTGGCAGAATCCGGGTTGGCTGGATTAATGCGAAAAGGAGATTGCCGGTATTTTTATGAATGCTCTTAAATTCGCAGGCAAATATTCATTATGTTTAATTTAAAATATATTAGAATGGATAAAAGAATGATCGTAGGCGCAATTTGTACACTTATACTAGGAGCAAATTGTATGGCAAATTCAGAGAAACACCTAAAAAATAATGATAAAAGAAAACCCAATTTGCTCTTTGTTTTTTCAGATCAACAGGCGTATGATATGATTGGTTATTCTGGCAATAAGCAGATCAGGACTCCGAATTTAGATAAATTGAGCAGAGAGGGAGTCTCATTCTCAAATGCAGTGTCACTTTGCCCTATTTGTACTCCTATGCGCGGGATGCTTATGTCTGGACAACATCCTTTGTATAATGGGTGTTGGACAAACGATGTACCCTTACTCCCAGAGAATGGGACAACATTTCCCCAAGCGCTCAATATGGCTGGTTATGAGACTGCTTACATTGGGAAATGGCATCTTTATGGAGGAGGAACACGAGACACAGGAATTCCAAAAGGGAAAAACAGGCATGGATTCAACGGTACATTCCTTACCAATAATGTGACGGTGGATTTCCGACCTGAATCATGTTTTTATTGGGACGATAATGGGAAAAAAGTCTTTTTTAAAGATGTGTATAAAGACCATCCCTGGGAATTGGAAGCACAAACCAGACAAGCAGAAACATGGCTGGAAAATTACGATAACGATAAACCTTTTGCCCTTTTTGTTTCATGGCATCCTCCCCATGATTATTTAGGGGATGGATGTCCTGATATTCCGGGACGCCAGTATAATTATAATACCAGTGTACTTGATTCATCGCTTTTAGATCCCTATAAGGGTATGGATATCGTTCTCCGGCCAGATATAGATAATACCGGAAAAATGGCAGATTGTATAAAAGAGCAATACCGGAATTATATGGCTATGATTACAGCCTGTGATGCATCCATTGGCAGGTTTATTAAAATTCTGAAAGGGAAAGGGCTTTATTCAAACACACTAATTGTGTTCACTTCTGACCATGGTGACATGTTGGGTTCACATGGAGCTGATAAACCTAAACAAGAACCGCAAGATTATTCTTGCAGGGTTCCCTTGATTATGAGTGGGCAGAATATATTGCCCAAGAACAAGAAAAGTGAGTTGCTGATAGGAACTATGGATTTAATGCCAACTATCCTCGGGTTGCTTAATATCAAAGTCCCCGAATCAGTTCAGGGGATGAATCTCTCTCCCTACATTTTAAGTGGCAATGATAGTGCGATTGAAAGTCTTCCAATATTTATGTTTGTTGGAAATGGATGGAGAGGTGTTTATACTAAGGAGTGGACTTATGCTGAATCCGTAAATCCAAAGGTTAGCAAAGACAGGAGCGTAGAAATTAATGTTTTGTATAACCGTCAAAAAGATCCAGGTCAGTTGAACAATCTTTATAACGATAAAAACTTTGCTATAGTTCAAAAAAAGCTTACTGGCTTAACACATGATTGGATGACCAGGTTTGGGGACAAAGGTTTTTCAAATAGTGATTTCAGTAACATATATGATCATGAAGGATGGCAGAAAAACTATACTGATAGACCCATTGATTTATTAAATAAAAAATAGACATTATATCGAATAAAGTATAATATATCTGATTATCAATGTTAAATTTCATCTAATGTTGCTTAATCTATATAGGGTCTGCTGAAAAACTCAATGAAGGTTCGGATTGACCTCAGGGAGGTCACATATTTATAGAAAATGATGATTAGAAAGTTGTTCGACCCCGGCTGGGGTCGCATATCTGCACGTTTGATCCATTTTCTATAAACATTTTATCCCTCCGGGATAATTTTTAGAACAGACTAAAATTTCAAGTGCAAGCTTTTTTCGATTGTTTATTAAAAATGCTTGCACTTCGTTCTTCCAAACGGTCATTTATATTATTCATTATCAACAATTAATACATTTTTCAGCAGACCCTATATAAAGTCTAATGAATATCAAAATCGATTATCGAAACATTAAATTTAAAAAATTAACATTATGAAAAATACAAAACACCTTGCTATAATGCTAATGGCCTTGGGGGTGCACAATATTGGAGCAGAAGCCAGGGAACAGAAAAAATTAGTTCAAGACAATAAACCTGTCAATATTCTTGTCTTATTAACAGACGATCAGCGTTGGGATGCCTTAGGGTATGCCGGAAATAGGATTGTTAAAACTCCCAATCTTGATAAATTAGCCAGCCAGGGGACTTATTTCAAAAATGCTTTTGTAACTACACCGATCTGTTGTGCCAGCCGGGCAAGTATTCTAACCGGCCAGTTTGCCAGGAAAAACGGTGTATATGATTTTTCCCACCCTATTAAACTTGAATCAACCTATCCTGCAATCCTTAGGAATAGTGGGTATTACACAGGATTTATCGGGAAGTGGGGAACCATGGAAACTAATGCAGAATACTTCAAAGAGTCTGCTGATTTATTTGACTATTGGGGAGGTTCAATGGGGCAATCAAATTATTGGCACGAAAGAGATTGTAATTATGTTCTAAATAACGGCACCACCCAAAAACATAATTTTCAATGTAACTGTCCGGCAGATAAAAGAGGGGTTTCCGGCGAAGGAATTCGAATTGGGCATGACAACATGAAAGATCCTGTTCACCAAGACACATATGTCATACCCCATAAGGTGAAACAATTTTTTGAACAACGTGATGAAAACAAACCATTCTGCTTGTCTATAAGCTTTAAAGCGCCACATGGCCCTTGGTCCGATTATGATCCGAAATACCAAGATAATTTTGAAGGTATACCTATGACAATAGCAGAGTCTGTAAACCTGGAAGATGCATTAAGCCGTCCTGATTTTCTTCGAATTTCGCTTAACGGAGGAGAAAATGAAATAAAAAAAATAAAAACAAAAGATGAATTAAATGGGCCCTTACAAAGGTCGATGCGAGAATACTACAGGCTAATAACAGGTATGGACAATGCCGTTGGGCAAATTATCAATGAGCTTAAAAAAAATGGGGAATATGAAAATACTATTATTATATTTCTCGCAGACAACGGGCATTTTATGGATGAACATGGCTTCAATGGCAAATGGTTAATGTATGACGAGTCAATAAGGGTACCCTTTTTTGTCTTTGATCCCAGAAATCCGAAGCGAAAATCAATGAGTAAGGAAATGGTTCTTAACATCGATGTTGCCCCAACAGTATTGGACATTGCAGGTGTACCGATACCGGAAACTATGCAGGGCAAAAGCCTTCTGCCATTATTAAAAGATCCCACTCAAAAATTTAGAAGTGAGATTTTTGTAGAACATCATTTTATAGCTTGGAAAGGAGAAAAGCACATCGAACGTTCTGAATGCCTAAGGACGAAGGAGTGGAAATACATCCGGTATATTGATCAGCAGGGAGCAGACTCTGAAGAACTCTATAACCTTTTGACAGACCCACTTGAGTTGAAAGATTTGTCAGAAGATACTGACAGCAAAGAAAGGCTGAGAGAGCTCAGAGGACGATATGAAACCTATTTCGATAAAGAATGATAAAATGTTTACACAAGCTAAAAAGTAAGGTCAAATTTTAAAATTTTAACAATGAAAACAGGATTTGTACTTTTAGGCGTTGGTATGGTTTTTCAGTTTGCAGCAACCAATAAAACTATGGCTTCTGAAAAACCGGAAACGGAAAGGAAACGTCCCAATTTTCTATTGCTGTTAACCGATGATCAGTCTTACCATCTTTCCCTGGTTGGCACTCCGGGCATTCAAACCCCAAACATGGATGAATTGGCCAGGCGAGGCGTGTTTTTTACCAAGGCTTATGCAGCTGCGGCATCCTGTTCACCTTGCAGAAGTTCAATTTTAACAGGCATGTATCCTCATTCGAACGGGCATTGGCGCAATACGGTAACTCCGGTAATGACAGATCCTGATGTCCAATTTGGTCGTAATTCAACCAAAGTTGATAAGGTTGGAGTTCATGAAGACCTTCCAACTTTGATTGAAATACTAAATAAAAATGGCTACATCACCGGAATTACCGAAAAGTTTCATTTAAGTCCCCCCTGGAAATTTCCATTCAATTATCATTATCCGGCCAACATGGCGCCTGAATCTCAATATAAAGCAGCAATTAGTTTTTTTAAAAAATCAAATAATAATCCATTTTTTTTGGAAGTCAACATAGGGAATACCCACCGGCCCTGGCGCGCGCACATCAAACAGGCTGGCTTGCCAGAAGTTTCTCCAAACAAGGTCCAAATACCCCCTAACTGGCCCGATACAGAAATTACCCGTGAAGATTATGCAGAATATCTGAGTACGGTTGAACATGCAGATGTTGTAATTGGTGAGGTACTGAAGGCGTTAAAGGAATCTGACCGGGCAGAAAACACCATTATTATTTTCACTAGTGACCAGGGATTTTGCTACCACCGGGCCAAAGCTTCAACTTACGATTGGGGAGTGCATATTCCAATGTCATTTACAGGGCCAGAAATTATTGGAGGAATTCAAACCGCTGAATTGGTTAGCCATGTTGATGTTACTCCTACTGTTTTAGATTTTGCCGGAATTTCTATCCCTTCCACTGTTCAGGGAAAATCGTTGCGCCTGATGCTTGAAGGGAAAACCAAGACAAGCGGCGAAAGCTTTGTTTTTTCGGAACACAATGCACATGGACCTTCTCCGGAAGAATATTACCCCACACGAACAGTGACCGACGGGCATTTTCGATACATCCGAAACCTTCGGAACCAAATTGTTCCGGATTATCCGATCGAACGTTTCGTGACCGATCCAGTTTGGGCAAATAAACCAAAAGGTTTAGCCTGGATGTGCTGGGATGCCACTTCCGGAGGTCCCTGGGATAATCACGCATTTGCTGAAATCATT
>JAMDDG010000146.1 GCA_023488865.1 Bacteroidota bacterium
CAACGAATGATTTGGTAGGTTATTATGCCCATATTTCCGCTTTGGACAGTTGTATTGGCGTATTGCAGAAAACATTGATTGAAACCGGATTGGACGAAAATACCATATTTATTTTTACTGCCGATCATGGTGCAATGGTCAGGTCCCATGGATTTAGCCACAAGCAAGTACCTTACGAAGAATCAATCCATGTGCCGATGCTGATCCGTTATCCGGCGGTGTTTGGTAATAAAGGAAAAAAAGAGGATATGCTCATCACCACCACAGATTTAATGCCTACTTTGCTTGCCCTGTGCGGTTTGCCGATTCCAAAAACGGTTGAGGGAGCTGACAGGTCACCCGTTATGAAAGGTAAGCAAGAAGATAAAACGGATGCTGTGCTGATTGCTTGTTATGAAGCTTTCGGACAATGGACATATGGCATGGGAGGAAAAGAATACCGCGGGGTGAGGACCAAACGATATACCTACGTGAAAGACCTTAAAGGACCGTGGTTGCTTTTTGATAACCTGAAAGACCCGTTTCAATTAAAAAATCTCGTTAAAGATCAGAAGTCGCAAAAGACAAGGGAGGGACTAGAATTAAAACTCACCCAGTTGTTGAAGAAAATCAACGATCAATTTCTTCCCGGTCAGGAGTACATCAAAAAATGGGGCTACGTGACAGATAAAACAGGAACGGTACCTTATGTCAAAATCAATTATCAGGGCTTGCCCATTGAATAAGAAGTGAAAAGTATAAAATGAATAGAATAAAATATTAAGGCCTGATTACTTAGATTCATAGACTATGAAAAGATATTTTAGCTATAAGGCAGTTTTTTTGGCCGTATTATTGGCCTCAACTGGATGGGCATGTAACGACAAGGCCCTGGAAACAAAACCGCAAATGAAAATGAGAGTCGGAGCCTATTATTTCGACGGTTGGGCAGGCCAAAATAGCCACGCAAGCGACCCTAATGAACCTTGGGCAAAGAATGCTCCAACCCATTTAACACGTCGGATGGTTGAAGAATTTCCGGAAAGGGAACCTGTTTGGGGTTGGCGGGATGACTCTCAGGCTATAATGGAAAGACAAATTGATTTAGCTGCAGATAATGGGATCGAGTTTTTTCTGTTTTGCTGGTATTGGAGAGATAGTAACGGGTCTATTAATCCTGCGGCTATCGAAAACCTTTCCCTGCATACGAGTATGAACCTGTATATGAAAGCAAAAAATAAGAATAGAATAAAGTTCAGTTTGTTGGTTGCCAACCATGGAGGTTCGGAGATTAAAGGCACGGATAATTGGGGAAAAGCAACTGAATATTGGATGCAATACTTTAAGGATCCTCAATATGTTACCGTTGATGGCAAACCACTGGTCGTGATTTTTAATTCGGGAGGAATTGATAACGATGCCCTTGCCCGTATGCAGGAAGTCTCAAAAAAAGAAGGATTGAAGGGTGGTTTATCCATTGCAGGTTGTGGAAATGCGGCAGATAAGAGTTTTACTTATAGAACGCACTATCATATTGCACCCGGATATTCAGCCGGAACAGAGGAGCATAAATATGCGGAATTGGTTGATGCACATGAAAAGCAATGGATAGGAACAGAGAAACAACCATATATACCGGAAGTAACTGTCGGATGGGATAAACGTCCCTGGGAAAATAAAACCGGATCAGGACAGGGTTGGTACTATCCCGATCGTACTCCGGAACAATTTAAAGGTTTCTTAACTGATGCCATAACATGGATGGACGAACACCCGACTCAAACAACAAGGGAACGTTTTGTTTTGATATATGCATGGAATGAACTTGGTGAAGGTGGGTATCTGGTTCCGACAAAAGGAGACCCCAATGCAACCTATTTGAAGGTTATTGGAAACACTGTTTCAGGTAAGTGAGTGATGTAAATGAGAAAATCGAAAACAAATATCTATAATTCATCAAGTCACCATGAAAAATAAAATTAATTTTTCAAAAGTGACTTTAATATAATTAAATCTTCTTTCAGCTGAATACGATCAGGGCTGAATCGTTATTAATCAAAAAATATCTTGCCATGATGAAAATTTTGAATTTAATGTTTTGCTTTGTTTTATTTGTAGGGCAGGTTGTATCACAGCCAGTTCTGTCTCCTGTTGTCAATGATCAATTGTCTCCGGCACTCTCAGTGCAGGTGAATGGGTTCATCGGCGGGAAACTGAATGCTTCTTACCAAAACCGCATTCTTGCCCAGGATGTGGATCGTTTGGTAGCGCCGTTCCGCAACCGGACAGAGACAAGTTGCTGGCAGAGCGAGTTCTGGGGGAAATGGTTCACCTCAGCTGTACTAGCTTACCGTTACTGTCCTGAACCAAAACTGAAAGCGGTACTTGACAAAGCTGTTGATGGTCTGATTGCCACTCAGACACCTGAAGGTTATATTGGAAATTATGCTGATAATAAGCATCTTGCAGCCTGGGACATTTGGGGACGAAAATATTGTATGTTGGGATTGATCGCCTATTATGATCTGACCAAAGAGCAAAAAGCTTTAACATCTGCAGGTAAAGAGGCTGATTACCTGATAAATGAGTTAAGATCACGAAATGCATTAATAGTCAAAATGGGTAACCATCATGGAATGGCGGCATCCTCAGTGCTCGAACCCATTTGCCTGCTTTATGCCCGTACAGGAGAAAAAAGATATCTGGATTTTGCGGAAGAGATTGTACGGCAGTGGGAAACTGCTGATGGGCCTCAACTCATATCCAAAGCCAGTGTGGATGTTTCAAAACGTTTTCCGAAGCCTAAATCCTGGTATGGTCCGGATCAGGGGCAAAAGGCGTATGAGATGATGTCCTGTTATGAAGGTTTGCTGGAATTGTACCGGTTGACCGGAAATGAAAAGTACAAAGTAGCAGTTGAGAAAACATGGCAAAATATCCGTGACACCGAGATCAATATTGCAGGTTCAGGTTCCGCCATGGAATGCTGGTTTGGAGGGAAAGAATTGCAGACATTGTCCATCATGCATTCCCAGGAGACTTGTGTTACAGCTACCTGGATAAAATTAAGCCAACAATTGCTGAGGCTTACCGGCGAAGCCAAATATGCGGATGCCATTGAACAGACTTTCTATAACGCCCTCCTTGGTGCAATGAAACTTGACGGGTCGGACTGGGCGAAATATACTCCGCTTTTCGGTCAGCGTTTGGAAGGCACTGAACAGTGCGGTATGGGATTAAATTGTTGTGTAGCCAGCGGCCCACGCGGTTTGTTTACCTTTCCGCTTACGTCAGTTATGTCCGCGAAAGATGGAATCCGGGTTAATTTCTTTGCAAAAGGAACTTATACGTTAGAAACTCCTGGCAAACAGAAAGTAGATATTATTCAGGAAACAGATTATCCCGTTACCGGAAAAATTAGTGTGAAAGTTCAGTTGGATAAGCCTGAAAATATGTCATTCCTGATAAGGATACCCCAATGGAGCAAAGAATCGGCCCTGGCAATAAACGGGGAACCCTATAAAAGTATTACTCCCGGCGAATACGTTAAGGTTCAGCGTTTATGGAAGTCAGGCGATCTGGTTGATCTGAACCTGGATATGCGTGGCAGGGTGGTTAGGCTTGGCAAGCTCCCGGAGAATTTAGCCATATTCAGAGGCCCGATTGTTTTATCCCGCGATGCCCGTCTGTCCGGACCGGCAATCGAATCAATCATTAACCCAATTGCAGATAAGGACGGATATATTAAACTTGAACCGGTAGAACAAAAAAATCCTGAGATATGGATGCAATTCAAGGCATTATTCCTCACTGAATCTTATGCAGAAGGAGGAAGCCAACCAATATCTGTAGAATTTTGTGACTATGCTTCTGCGGGTAATTCAAATGAGGGGCACCCCATTTTCAGGGTTTGGCTTCCACAATTGCTGGATCCCAGAAACATGGATGAAGAAAAATAAATGGATGGGTGATAAGTAAATTAAGAAATTTATCTAAAGTACCTAAAAACTCATTAAAATGATAAGAAAAAGTAAGAATAGGATTGTTCCCCGATTCATAAATATAATTTTCTGTATGTTATCACTATTATCCTTTGTGTTTGTTTCTTTGGTGACAAGAGCTCAGGAACACAAATTGCCGGTTATTATTGATGCTGTTAAAGAAGCGCCATATTCGGAAATTGGAACAAGTAAGGTTGTTAACAGTTGCATCGGCAAATACCGGGAAGCTGGTAACCGGCGCTTTGACCGGATTGCTTATTTATTTGAGGCAGAACAGGTGGAAGAGTTTGCAAAGTTAACGTTGGTATATCCCGATGACAAAGACCGGATGTGCGAGGTCTATTTATTTACAGAAGCATTTATGGATCACAATACAATATTGAATAGGGCGGGAGGAGGTGAAAATTCATTAGGCAGCAGCTATATCACCGGGCATACTTACCAGAATATTTAAAAGAAAAAAACTGATGAAAATAATTTTATTGATCTTGTCTTTGTTTTGCTCAGTGGCAATCCAAAGTAAACCATTGGCCGCCGACACTTTGAAAGCCGGATTTCTAAATCCCCCCGACTCCGCAAAGCCGGGTGTTTACTGGTATTTTATGGATGGCAATATAAGCCGTGAGGCGATGACTGCTGATCTGGAATCAATGAAAGCTGCCGGAATTGGGTATGTTATTTTTCTAGAAGTGAATGTTGGTGTGCCACGAGGCAAAGTTGATTTTCTGAGTGAGGAATGGCAGGATTTGTATGCACATGCGGTGCGAGAGTCCGAAAGATTGGGAATCAGGATCATTTTGGGATCTGGTCCGGGATGGGCCGGTAGTGGCGGTCCCTGGGTAAAACCGGAGCAATCGATGATGCATTTGGTTTCCAGTTCAACTGAGATCGAAGGCCCCTCTGTATTTCATGCTGTACTCCCGAAACCGGAACCCAGGAAACCTTTCTTCGGTGAAGGGAGTCTGACGGCAGAACTTAAAAAAATCCGGGACAGCTGGTATGAAGATGTGGCTGTGTTAGCCTTCCCAACCCCTAATTCTGGAGAGAGGATTGCTGATTTGGATGAAAAGGCTCTTTATTACCGGGCTCCTTATACCGCACAGCCAAACGTTAAACAATTTCTTCCGGCTCCGGCATCTTTTCCTGCAATCGCAGGATCTGCCATTGATCAGTCAAAGATCATTGATCTAACCCGATTCCTTCAACCCGATGGCAGTTTGCAATGGACTGTGCCGCAAGGGAAATGGACAATTCTCAGGTTTGGTAAACGTAACAACGGTGCGGTTACCCGTCCAGCTCCAAAACCAGGATTGGGATTTGAATGTGATAAGTTTGATACAGTAACCTTTGATACACATTTTAATGCATATATAGGTAAGCTTCTGAATAAGGTTGGCCCAAGAAAATCCAAGACTGGCGGAGGTTGGACGATGATTCATATTGACAGTTGGGAAATGGGATCACAAAACTGGACCGGGAATTTTCGTGAGCAATTTAAAAAACGAAGGGGATATGATCCGTTGTTATTCCTTCCAACTTATAGCGGCCAAATTGTAGGAAGTCTTGAGTTAAGCGAGCGTTTTTTGTGGGATGTGCGTTTGACCTCCCAGGAGCTCATCCTCAAAAATCATGCCGGCAGATTTAAAGAATTAGGCAGGCGCAATGGTTTCACCCTGTCGATCGAGCCTTATGGCATGAACCCAACGGCAGATCTTGATCTTGGAAGCGTTGCTGACGTACCTATGTGTGAATTCTGGAGTGATAAATTCGGCTTCAATTCTTCTTATAGCTGCATTGAGGCAACCTCTATTGCCCATGTACAGGGCAAACCTGTAGTGGCCGCAGAATCTTTTACAGCTAACTCCAATGAAGCATGGAAAAAATATCCCGGCAATATGAAGGATCAAAGTGATTGGGCTTTCAGCATGGGGATTAACCGGTTTATTTACCACACTTTTGCCCATAAACCTTACGGTGATAGATTAAAACCCGGTGTAACAATGGGTCCATATGGTGTTCATTGGGATCGTACTCAAACCTGGTGGCCAATGGTACCTGCTTATCACAAATACGTCTCAAGATGCCAGTATGTTCTTTCACAAGGGAAAGCGGTTGCCGATATTTTATACCTTACCCCTGAGGGGGCGCCACACGTTTTCCGGGCGCCGTCCTCCGCACTTGAAGGAACTGATTTTCTGCCTGATAAGCGTGGCTATGCATTTGACGGGTGTTCACCTCTACTCTTAAGAGAAGCCAGAGTATCTGATCACCGGATCGTTTTCCCTGGCGGGGCATCTTACCGTGTGATGGTTTTACCGGATGTTGAGACAATGACCCCGGAATTGCTCTCCAAAATTGCATCTCTTGTCAAAGCGGGGGCTGTAGTTATGGGCAATGCTCCATCCAAATCCCCGTCTTTGGTCAATTATCCCCGATGCGATGAACAGGTACAGGCTCTTGCCAAGGAATTATGGGGGGAAAGACAAATTCACCAGTCACGGGCTACCCTTAAGACATTTAAATCACCTTCCGGACAACTGATCACGGAGCTTTATTCTCCTTATGATTCTACCGCAGCCTTGCTTAAACAAATGGGGGTCAATCCTGATTTCACTGCCTCAGGATCAATCAGGTACACCCACCGTTCTCTTTTGAACCGTGAAATTTACTTCATTTCCAATCGTACCAATAGTCCGGTTGAGAATGTTTGCCTGTTTAGAGATGGCACATTAAATGCAGAATTATGGGATGCAGTGACCGGCGAAATCCGTCCTTTAAACAATCTTATTAAAAATGGAAAGGGTATATCAATCAAAATCAAACTCGATGCTTCACAAAGCTTATTTGTTGTTTTCTATAAATCGGACGTCCCGAAATCCAAAGAATTTAATGCACTGGAGAATTTTCCTGACAAACAATCCCTTATGACCCTGAAGGGAGCCTGGACAGTTGCTTTCGATACAACCTGGGGTGGTCCCGAAAAGGTGGTTTTTGATTCTCTTGCCGATTGGACGACACGAAAGGAAGAAGGTATCCGGCATTATTCCGGAATTGCCAGGTATTCAAAAACATTCGATCTGCCTGAATCCTCCCTTATATCGAAAAAATCGAAGCTTTATCTGAACCTGGGAAATGTGAAAAATATGGCCCGTGTAAAATTAAACGGTAAAGATCTGGGGGTTGTGTGGACTTTTCCCTGGCAGGTGGATATCTCCGGTGTGGTTAAAGGGAAAGGCAATAAACTTGAGATCGAGGTTGCCAACCTTTGGGCCAACAGGCTAATCGGTGATGAGTCTCTGCCTGATGATGGGATAAAAGGGGGTAAATGGCCCGACTGGATTCTCAATGGAACCCCGCGGCCAACTAAACGGTACACTTTTACTACATATCGTTTTTACAAAAAGGATGATCCATTATTGGAATCAGGACTGATGGGACCTGTGAGTATCATGAGTAACTGAAGCATTGCTATCGCTGGCTTTTGCGTCCTTTTATACTGTCTTCTTTGAAAATAATAAATAACTCACGTTACGCATTATTTTAGTCATTATGCTGCACTGGGTGTTGATAACCTTAGCAGTTCGTTATGTGCGGCTTTCAAGGCTGCCTGATAAATCCTTGCTTTCATTGCAAAATGGTTTTGGTTTGTCCGCTGTTTGAGCCATTCCATCTTCACATAGGCAAGGATGGACAGCACAAAGTGGTTCGATTGGGTCTTTGTCGTTTTGGTTGGCGAGCTGGCAAAACAAAAATTGCTCTTGATGGATTTATGGTATTCTTCTACTCCCCACCGTTTTTTGTAGATTGTAGTGATCTGTTCATATGATAAGCTCAAATCGCTGCAAACCAGGTACAACTCGCCCACTGTACCATCCTCGTTTTTGAAGACTTGCTTTACAAGCAACAGCGGATAGTCAAGCCCTTCGAGCCAAACCTCCACGGTTTGCTGTCCCGGCTGCAGCGTTTCGATGCTTACATAGTGTCAGCAAGAAAACGCCCTATTTTTTAAAATATCCAGTTTTGCAGTGAACCCATCAGATACACTTTCCCCTGGAATCATCAAAACGGCAGATATTTTTCAAAAAAATGTATCGTAAAGCTGTCGCCAGATTTGATTTTGTTCGCGGTAAGGCGTACTTCTCCCCCTATAATAGTGAAATATTCAGATTGTGAACGTTTTAGCTTCTAAGCAGCCTGCTTAAGTCGTTCTTCCCTGGCTTGTCGCATCAGCTCTGCCCCAATACGATGCAGGTTGTAGGCGCATACACCCAAACCCACATATCGTTTGAAGTGGGCATAACCCTTGTCGGGACACCTGTCTAATCCCCTATGTTCCAGTTCGTTGATGTTCGACTCAATCGCGCTGTGTTGATTGCGTGTTTTTTTAAAGGCCCTTTCGCTCTCTTGTTCCTGCTCTTTCTGATTGAGCTTTCCCTTCTTTGGCATAACCAAATGATGGATAAACAGGCCTAAAAGCTCTTTATTATCCTTGCTGTAAAACCCCTTGTCGAAACTCCAGCTTCCCACCTTGAATCTTGGCAGAACCCTGTCTGCCAATGGAATAACGCACGATTTATCAACCTCGTGTTCCATGATCTTGTAATCAACAATCAAGTGAAACTGGTCGGTTGTTACCTGGAAATTCTTTCCCAATTCCACCCCCGGATTTTGTTTGCCTTTCGTAATCCATTCGGTATAGGTCTCAAAGATGGAAAATAGCTTTTCTTCGTGAGCAATGCTTTCCCCCTTAGCTGGTATTCAGACATAAACGTGTTTGAGCCATCACGAACAAGACCCATAAATCCAGGGGGTGGAATTGGGAA
>JAMDDG010000282.1:0-667 GCA_023488865.1 Bacteroidota bacterium
CATCCGGGAACCCTATTTTATCAAAGTTCCCGGACTGACCCACGGAGGAGAAACCTGCAATGTTCCCGTTACCGGGACTGACTTCTATCCAACCATTCTGGATCTGATCGGAGAAAAACTCCGTCCGGATGATCACAACGACGGAATCAGCCTGTTGCCGTTGTTAAAGGGAAAGAGCGTGGCCGAACGGTCCCTGATCTGGCATTATCCCCACTACGGGAACCAGGGAGGCGAACCCTCTTCCATTATCCGGAAAGGCGACTGGAAACTAATTCACTATTACGAGGATGGCCGCGAAGAGTTGTACAATTTAAAAACTGATCCCTGGGAAACGACCGATGCGTCAAGGAAAAAACCGGAATTGGTACAACAAATGAGCAAAGAACTGTTCAACTACCTGAAGAAAGTGGGGGCCAAATTCCCGGTCAAAGATCCTGAATACAATGAAGAGGCAGAGAAAAAATACCTTGAGGGTGTGGTAAAGAATAAATTGCCTCAATTAGAGAAGCAGCGACTTAAAACTTTATCAAAAGATTTTGACCCTGGAAATAACTGGTGGGGAAGTAAAGTGACAGTGGATTGATCAAATAACCTTAAAATAGAAAATTGCCACTCTGTCGGATGGGGTGACTTGAACAAGTTAATTAAATTAAGATGTTTCCGAAAC
>JAMDDG010000282.1:677-8771 GCA_023488865.1 Bacteroidota bacterium
ATTTCTGTTAAAAAATTACATTGAATTGACAATGCCTTTTGTAAAAGACGCGGGATTGTAACATAGATTACTCGAAATGGACAATGAACTGACCTATTTTATCCGAAAACTTCAGGAGGGTGATGAGGATACTTACGTTTTCCTTTTCCGTAAATATTATGTGCCGCTTTGTTCCTATGCCCGTCGGTATGTTGGTCGAAAAGATGTAGCAGAAGAAATAGTTTCGGAAACATTTTTCAATGTCTGGCGCAACCATGCCACCCTGGAAATCAATTCTTCGGTGAAAGGATATCTTTTCCAAGCCGTGTGCAACAATTCATTAAATTACCTTCGAAAGTTAAAAAATGAGGCAAAACTGGAAAATTATTTCAAAGATTCTTCATCAGAAAACATTGGATTTGCTATTACGCAGGAAGAACTTCCTTCAGAAAGCCTCATTTTTAAAGACTTGAAAGAAACTCTTGACAAAGCTGTCAATTTGTTACCCCCGCAACAACAAACCGTTTTCAGGCTTAAACGTTACGAAGGCAAAAAAAACAGGGAGATTGCTGAAATAATGGAGCTCTCTGTAAAAACTGTAGAAATGCACCTATCAAAAGCGTTGCTGTCGTTACGCAATAATCTAAAGGAATATCTTCCCGGATTTCTCATTTTACTGCTACTGAAAGATATTTTCTAAAAAATATTGATAAAGAAAAATCAATATTATCCGCGACACGGAATTTTCTCATCAGGCGCTGTGAAGCTTGGACCGAAACTGTGGGTATTAGGCATTTACTTCTATACCTTAAAGAAATTTGAATTTTTTTCCCACCCTCGTACAGGGTTTTTATCTTTTTATGCATCATTATTATTGAATATCTCTTTATGAATCCAGATCAAAACATCCATCAGTTAATTGTTCGATTGTTTGCCGGAGAAGGCAGCGATGAGGAGAAAAGTACAATAGAATCCTGGCTTAATCAGGATACTGAAAACCAAAAATTATTGGACGAACTAAAAGAAATCTGGTTAAGCACCGGACTCGGGCACAACCCGGATCGATACGATGTAGAAGAGGCCATTCGTCAGTTTCAGGAAAAAACAGGTTTCTTCACCAAAAAAATTTCACGAAGGAAACTGCACTACCAACTCTTGCGCTACGCAGCAATTTTGGCGTTAGCTGCGGCTCTCCCTGCAAGCTATTATTTTGGAAAAAAATCAGTTTCCTCCTCCGATTCTGTCACAACCATAACCTGTCCTCTCGGAGACAAAACGTCTATCATTTTGCCCGACAGTTCACTTGTATGCCTCAACTCAGGGAGCCGTATCACATTCAATAACAATTTTCAAAACGGATCGCGTCAGGTATATTTAGATGGAGAAGCTTTTTTCACCGTACATAAAAACCCCAAAAACCCTTTTCAGGTGAAAACCACCGATTTAGTAGTGGAAGTATTGGGTACCGAATTCAATCTGAAAGCCTATCCCAACGAAAAAACGATCACCACTACTTTGGTGAAAGGTTGCCTGAAAGTATATGCGAATCACAACGCGATAAAAATTAAACCCAACCAGAAATTAATCTACAACAAAAGGAATCAAGAAATAAAATTGAAAGAGGTATGTGACCTTTCTCCGGAGATTGAATGGAAAAATGGCCGGCTCGTATTCCACAATCAATCTTTGGAAGAATTGAGAGAAAAATTGGAGCGCTGGTTCGATGTGGAAATAAAGTTTGGCGATGAACAAGTCAAAGCCCGCCGGTTCACCGGAACTTTGGAGCATGAAAGTATTTTGGAGGCCATCTCCTATTTTGGCCGGTCGAAATATGTTGCCTATAAAATCAAGGATAATGTAATTACTTTTTTTACTAAACTGCAAACGGATATGCCTATGAATTGAACTGACTTATGAAAAGAAGAGAGGGAAATGCATCACCACCACCCTCTCAGAAAAAAATTAAACCAAAGTTTAACTTTAAAACTATCCAAATTTATGAAAATTAACCAAATTAAATTGCCGGACAGCTTTGTTAGGCAACTAAAAGAATTCTATCTAGTTATGAAACTATCCTTGCTTTTGATTTTAGGATTCTGCCTGCAATCAACAGCCTCGGTTTGGTCACAAACGCCTGGGATCTCGCTAAAAATGGAGCAAACATCATTGCAGGACTTGTTTACTACTATCGAACAAAAAACTGGCTACCGTTTTTTCTACAACAACGACGAAGTGGATGTCTCTCAAAAAGTGACGGTCAGCCTATCTGACAAATCTGTTGGCGATATCCTAACCACTGTTTTTAAAGATTTGCCTTATTCCTTCAAAGAACTGGAGAACAAGTTGATCTTAGTCGAACGCACCAAAACTCAATCCGAAGCAGAAAGTTCCCAGCAACAAAAAAGAGTCACTGGAAAAGTAACCGATTCCTCAGGATTATCCCTCCCGGGAGTTTCGGTAGTAGTAAAGGGGACATCCAATGGGGTAATTACGAATAATGAAGGGAGTTATACTATATCCAACCTCTCGCCAAATGCAACTTTGATCTTTTCATTTGTAGGGATGAAATCAAAGGAAGTCGCTGTCGGGAACAGCAAACAAATAGATATAACAATGGAGGATGAAACCATTGGTATTGAAGAAGTTGTTGCAGTTGGTTACGGCGTACAGAAAAAAGTCAATCTGACGGGGGCAATATCGTCAGTAGGAACGGAAAAATTGGTTGCTGTCACTTCGGCAGATTTTAGCAATACATTGGCAGGAAAGTTACCCGGATTAAGGGTCCAAAATCGAGGTGGCGAACCCGGTACCTATGACAGTCAAATAGACATCAGGGGTTGGGGATCGATGCTTGTTGTTGTAGATGGAATTCCCCGTTGGGATTTTCAACGAATAGATCCCAGTACCATCGACAATGTTTCAATATTGAAGGACGCGTCAGCAGCAGTATACGGGGTAAAAGCCGCCAATGGTGTAATGCTCATCACGACCAAAAAAGGGAAAGCCGGAAAACGTAAAATTACGCTGAATTCTTCGTTTGGTTTTGAAAAGATGACAGAGTTCCCAAGGGCGATTTCCAATTCCATCGATAACCTGATCCTTAAAAATGAAGCCGCCCTGGTTGCGGGTAACCCGTTGCCATTCCCCGATTATAAAAAATATACCGGACAGGATCCCAATTATCCAAGCATTGACTACTGGAAATTAACCGTAAGGGACATCATGCCAACGAACAAGAGCGACCTCTCTTTTAGCGGTGGAAACGACAAAATTACCTATTTCTTTTCTGTTGGGAATCTTCACCAAACCGGGATTTATAAAACCAATTCCATGAACTACGACCGGAACAATTTTCGGGCAAATGTCACCGCAGATGTTGCCAAGAACCTTACCGCTAACGTAATATTTAGTGGAATGATAGATAAAAGGGACGACCCGTATGGCAACTCATCTTATGATTTCATGAAACAGGTTTGGATGCAACCACCTTATGAACCTGTTTATGCCAACAATACATGCCAACAATACGCCACCTTACTATTATGACGGCCAGGCAGACAGAAATCCCCTTGCCATTATTAATTCAGATTTAACTGGATCAAGGGAATATCTGATGAAAAAATTTGAAACGACAATGTCGTTAAATTATGATGTACCATTCATTAAAGGCCTTAAAATAAAGGGACTATACGCGTACGATGTACAGTATAATGTCAACACCCTATGGAGAAAAGCATACAATGAGTATAAGTATAATGCAACCACATCACAATACATCCCGACCGGATTGCAGAGTCCAACACAACTTCAGAAAAGTTTTGATGACTATATGATATCAGAATTTCAAGCTTCATTGGAATACAAAAAATCTTTGGAAGGAGGAAAACATAACATAGAAGCGCTTCTGTTAGTAGACAGGCGTAATCGTTTTGGAGACGGCTTTGGGGCTCAAAGGTATTTTAGTTTGGCAACAATAAACCAACTTAACGCCGGGTTGACAGACAACCAGGCTGCCTGGGGCTCAAACAAAGTATTGGATGCAAACCTGGGCTATGTGGGAAGATTGAATTATAATTACAAATCAAAATATCTGACAGAACTGAGCTTTCGCTACGATGCCTCCTCTTTGTTCCCTCCTAACAGCAGATGGGGATTTTTCCCTGCTATTTCGTTGGGATGGAGGGTTAGTGAAGAGCCTTTCATAAAAAATAATTTTGGCTTTATAAGCAACTTAAAACTAAGAGCTTCCCATGGCATCATGGGAGATGATAGTGGGGCGGGTGGATTTCAGTTTATACCCGGATACATTTATCCGTCAGGGAGTTATATTTTTGATGGAAAGACCTTGACCTCCGGGGCACGATCAAAAGGATTGGCTAATCCAAATATAACCTGGTATACCGCAACAACCAGCAATGTAGGGTTAGACGGTAACTTATGGAAAGGATTATTGGATTTCACCGTAGAGTTGTTTCAAAGAAAAAGGGAAGGCCTTCTCGCCAACAGGGCCGGAACCCTGCCTTCAGAATTTGGAGTCAACTTTCCACAAGAAAATTTGAATAGCGATCTTTCAAGGGGGTTTGAAGTTGCAGTCGGCCATTCACAGAAAATCAACGACTTTTCCTATAGTCTCCATGCTAACATGTCGTATGCCCAGGTGAGAAGGTTACACTATGAGCAGGCGCCTGCCGGAAACAGCTACCAAATCTGGACTAATATCAATGAGAATAGGTTAATGAACGTGATTTGGGGTTATACTGCCTTAGGTCAATTTAAAACACAGGAAGAAATCAATACAGCGCCTGTTCAAAATGCCAATGGGCATTCAGCATTGTTCCCTGGTGATATTAAATACGAAGACTGGAATGGGGATGGTATGATTGATTCTCACGACACCCACCCGATAGCACGAAATGAAGACCCGCAAATATTTTACGGATTAGACCTGTCAGGGTCTTGGAAAGGATTATCACTCAACTTATTCTTTCAGGGTGCCACCAATTTCTCCCAAACGCCCACTGAACAATTGATGGGGCCGCTACCTTGGGGAAGAAACTCAATGACCATATTTCTTGATCGCTGGCACCATCAAGATCCTTTAGATTTCAGTACCCCTTGGGTCCCGGGAAAATATCCAATAACCCGTGATGGATTTGGCTTTGGCCCCAACAAGATGACTTCAACCTACTGGATCGTAAATGTCGCATATCTTAGATTAAAAAGTATAGAACTTGCCTATTCGTTACCTGACACCTGGGTGAAAAAAATCAAAGCACAGGAGGTACGTATTTTTACAAATGCATTTGATATACTTACCTGGAAAAGTAAAGGCGTTCTTTTTGATCCTGAACACAGAGGGACCGGATCAGGAGGGGACCATGGTTATAAATACCCGGTAATGTCAAATTATAATTTAGGTCTAAGTATTACATTTTAATAACCGAAGAGATGAAACGAAGAAATATATATATCGCAAGTATACTCATAACAGGCCTGTTAGTGTGGTCAAGCTGCACGAAATTTCTGGATAAACAACCTGTCGATGTTTTAACTGAAAATTCACTTCTGACTGATAAAGCAGCCTTCACCGCACACATGGCCTATTTGTACGATCAGATGCCATTCGAAAATTTTTCGAAGTGGATATGGCTCTCCTATTATACCGACGAAATGGTTAACTGTAAGCAAGATGCAAACACATCGCAAGAGTTCAGTTTCAACTCTTGGAAATCAGGCTATACACTTATCAGGGCATTAAATAACCTGATAGAAAAAATTCCATCGGCGACAGCTTTTTCATCAGAGACAGAAAAGAATCAAGCTTTGGGCGAGGTAAGGTTTATGCGTGCTTATGTCTACTTTAGCTTAGTGCAAAGATACGGTGGGGTACCGCTTGTTAAAAAGGTGAGCCAACTACCTGCATCCGGCGATCCTTCAGGATTATATCAGGCACGGGATAAAGCGGTAGATATCTACAATTTCGTTGAATCCGAAATGGATGCAGCAATAGGTCTGATGTCAACCAATCCTACTGTCTACCAGTTTAATAAATGGTCTGGACTCGCTTACAAAGCACAGGCAATGCTCTATGCCGCATCCATCGCTAAATATGATCAAGTGCAACTGAATGGTTTGATCGGTATTCCAGCTGATCAAGCACAACACTTTTTTGCATCTGCCCGGGATGCTGCAAAATTACTTATTGAAACCGGACCTTATGCGCTTTATAACAAGGATGCGAATAAGATCACAAACTACCATAACCTGTTTTTTGATAAATCTTCCGCAAACAAAGAACGAATACTTGTAGATGCATTTATCTATCCAATTAAAGGTAACAGATTCGACTTGTTCACAGCACCTTTTAGCCACAGGGGTGGCCAAGGATATGGAGGGCGTTTCGATCCTACCTTCGATATGGTAGAAAGCTACGAATATACGGATAATGCAAACGGTGCTTTGAAATTGACTAACCCTGATGGTTCTCCAAAAGAATATGCAAATCCGGCAGATCTTTTTAACAATAAAGATCCCAGGTTTTTTGCATCCGTTATTTTCCCGGGTTCTCCATGGGCGGGTACAACTCTTAAGATATACGGGAATGTGATTAAAGATGGTAAAGAAATAGGTGGGACCGGAGCAGATGGATTGGCCCAACCAGAGAGTTCATCTACCAGTTTTTATTTAACTAAATGGGCAGATCCTGTTCCTCCAAGACCGATTGCCTACGGTTCCTCTGATGTAGATAGAATGATGATGCGATATGCAGAGGTAATCCTTAATTACGCAGAAGCACAACTGGAATTGGGAAACGAGCCTGAGGCAAGAAAATACGTCAATATGATCCGTGACCGTGCAGGCCTCCAGCCTCTATCCAGCCCCCTTACCATGGATGCGTACAGGCATGAACGGAAAATCGAACTGGCCTATGAAGGAAATCGCTATTGGGACCTCAAAAGATGGCGTATATTTGACAAAATCAATTACAACACAGATACTTATGCCCTATGGCCTGTTTATAATTCTGACAAAAATGTATACCTATTCCGGAAACAAAAACTGCCAAGTGATAAATATACACGCACCTTTGACCCAAAATTATATTACGGCAAACTTGAGGGTGGAGTGATTGCAAGTAATCCGTTACTTGTCGAAAATCCGGGTTATTAATATTTAAAACAAAGAAAAATGAAAAAAATCTTACTTTTAAGCGCAATAGTAGGTCTGAGCGTATTGTATTCCTGCAAGCTAGATAACTATGCATTACCGGATAAAACCCTTGAGGGAGTTGTTGTTGACAAACTCACCGGCGAAAACATTCAGACACGGCAACCGAATGGTATAAAAATAAGACTTATGGAAGCCGGGTTCACGAACCCGCAACCCTATGATTTCTGGGCCAAATCAGACGGTACCTTTAGAAATACCAAACTTTTTGCAAGCAAATACAATGTGACTGTCATGGAAGGGGCATTTGAAGATTCAAGTGTTCAACCAATCAATGTTGACCTTAGTCAAAACCAGACAATTAAATTTGCAGTCGAGCCTTTTGTACGGTTAAAAAATGTCAATATCACGGTTTCTGCCGGGACAATTACAGCTACTTACAATATCTCACGGACCACAAGCACCCGAAAATTTGTAAAAAGTATGCTTCTATGTCATACTTCGGTAATTCTTCATGAAGCCACTACCGGAGTGATAAAATCAGCAGAAAACAACCTGAAAACGATGACAGATTCACAACTTAACTCTACAACATTTACGGACAAGGTCACCGGGTTGGGTACGGGTACTTATTATGCAAGAGTAGCTGTTTTAGCTGAAAACTCTTTAAATAGGTACAACTATAGCCCAATTATCAAACTGGTTGTTCCCTAAATTAAATGCCCCTCCTGCTAATTTATTAGAAGGTGGAAGTGCGTTTTTTTATACAAAACAATACTGCCATCTATCTTGATGGTCAGTATTGTTTTACAGGTACTGATGACAAAAAATTGAAGGAAGGGCGTGTAGAAGTAAAGTGACAGTGGATTGATCAAATAATCTTAAAATAGAAAATTGCCCTGCTGTCGGATGGGGTTGTTAAAAAAAAATAATATTTTTTGGCCCGTT
>JAMDDG010000177.1:0-5053 GCA_023488865.1 Bacteroidota bacterium
TTTGTCGGCGATAAACGGGTAGATGAATTCCATCCCTTTTTTCAGCGATTTGCCATCTGAGGTGGTGTACTCAAAAAGGTTATCTGTCGAAGAAGATAGAATGCGGGCCACGTTGCAAAAGGCATCCATGTTGAACAATGAGTAGCCAAACGGTTTGGTGCGTTTCAGCTCCTGCGGGAAACTGCCGTCGAGGGCCATCTGCGCAGGCAGCAAGACATTCTTGAAGCGGTCGGTGCACATCTTTCTGACGTTTTCGTCGCCGACCAAAGTTGCCATTGCTGAGGCGGTTGCGACCCAGCAGGTGCCGTGGTTGTTGGTGGCATTCATCTCGGTGATGCCGTAAGGATGGGTGGTCATCCACGTTAGAAACTGACTGAACCAGGCTTTGATTTTTATAGCCTGATCGTTGGCGATAGCCCCTTTGTCAATCAATATTTTTGCCGATTGGGTCACCTCCACCAGGTGATAGGCGTCGATCAGGCCGATTCCCCTGCCGGTGAAGCGGCCCCAGATAGCCTGGGCATAGAGCATGTTGGGGTTCATCAGGGTGGTGGTATCGACGAACCAGGCATTGAGGTGTTCGAGCGCTTTGGCCGAATATTCGGCTTTGCCGGTAAGCAGCCAGGCGGAAGTCAGTGTGGCTGTGATTTCGCTCAAACGGACCATGGCTAAACGGTGGCCGGAGAAGTTGTCAGGATAGCAACAATTAAAGTTTGTAGAATTGCTCCCATCCTTTGCGCGGTGGGGTGCCAACCAACAATTCGTTGGCCACTTTGTTGTTGGTGATCTGTTTGGTTTCGCGGTCGAACAACAGTTTGGCATTCAATTGTTGTGAGAGTACACCCAAATTTAGGACCTGGCTCAACGGACCGGCAACTTCGAACCTTGAGCGGCAAACCTCCTCACCCTTGCAGCCCTTCAAAAAGTTGGCGTAGTGGTTGGAAGTACTCTTTGGGACTTCGGGAAGTTTGGAGGCCATCTCTTTGGCTTTAGACTCGGGGATAATCGATAGGGTACTACCGTGAGAACCACCTTTGAAAGTCAGTTCTTTGCTGTAAATAATCTTGCCGGGATTTAGCTTGGATGGCTGTATTTTTCCGTTGCTGGCTGGCGGGATATTGGGATCGAGTTTGGTATCAGTCCCATAACCTTCAGGAACTTCAGGTACATTGTCAACGCCATCGTACCAGGTGATGGTGAGCGGAGGCATATTGTTCCGTTTCGGAAACTTGAATGCGAGGGTGGTAGATTGCGGGAAGAAGAAGGTATTGTATCCTTCACTCTTCAGACAATCAATTTCATAGGGTAACCCAAGATGAAGGAATTCATGGGCTGTATCAATGATATGTGCACCCCAGTCGCCAAGGGCCCCCATGCCGAAATCATACCAGCAACGCCATTGACCGTTGACATAATCCTTGTTGTAATCGTGGAACCTGGAGGTCATGAGCCAGGTATTCCAATCGAGGGTAGAAGGAATTGGTTGTTTCTCGGGGTATTTTGCGTTTTTGAAATCCCATCCGTGCCAGCGGCGTGGCGAATTCATGTGTGCAGTGATAGCGGTTACATCCTTGATGATACCGGCATCAACCCAGGCTTTGAACTGAAAATAGTTGGCTTCGGAGTGTCCCTGGTTGCCCATTTGGGTGGCCACCTTGTATTTTTTTGCGGCTTTGATCATCAGTTCCACTTCATTGAAGGTGCGTCCCATCGGTTTCTCCGAAAAGATGTGTTTACCCTGGCTCATGGCCAGCATGGCAATCGGAAAGTGGGCAAAGTCTGGAACACCGGCGGTCACCGCATCAAACTGATTGCCCATTTTGTCGAACATCTCCCTGAAATCCTTGAAACGGGGCACATCCGGAAATTGTTTGAGTATTTCCTGGGTATGGGGTGCGCCCATGTCGACATCGCAAAGGGCTACAATGTTGCAAAGGCCGGTTCTGTAAAATGACTTGACATCTGATCCTCCCTGGTTGCCAATGCCACAGCAGGCCAGGTTGACTTTGTCGTTGGCGCTGACAGGTTTCGGGGCAGGATTGGCTCCCAAAACTTTTTGGGTAAGAATGGTGGGAAGGGACGCGGCAGCCGTGATGGCAGCTGCATTCTTCAGAAATGAACGTCTTGAAGCTTCATTTGATTTCATAAATTCTTGTTTAAATAATTGATAACTAAAAAGATGTTTTATACTGTTGGAAGAATTTGGCAATTGGCTATTAGCCTTTGGCTGTTAGCGAAATTAACGTATAAATAAATACAAATTATTAGACATATTAAAAGGTTAAGGGATTAATGATCGTTTATTTTTATCTCGATCTTGTTGATCCCTGATTTGAGTTTAAGGATGTTTAAAATCGGAGTGACGGTTTTGCTATTTTTTGAGTACCGAAACGAAGCCTCCGTTGGCCTGCAAGGGGGTATCACATCATATCAAAAAATCCAGCGAATTGTTCGTAAAGTTCCAGGACTGAAACAGAAAACAAATTCCGGATGATGTTTCTGCCGGTTAATGGTTCTCCGATTTTGTTAGACAGGTCAAGAGAAGATGAACCAGTGACCAGAATAATCATTCCCGGGAAATTGTCGATCAAAAGCTTTAATCCATATCCAACCTCAGGAATTCGTTGGGCTTCGTCAATAAATATCATTTAGAAAACCTAAATTTGGAAAGTAAACTTCTCGAATTTAGCTAAATATTGCAAGTTAACTTTCCGAATTTAGCTAAATTTTGCAAGTTTGAGGTGGGTTCTCTGAGCGGGTGTAGGTATACCGTCAGTATTTCTGATAGGGAATTATGAGAAAATCAGATTTTAAGCTTTAACTGACCATCCGCTTTTTTAAGCTTCCAGCAATCGTCTGCTACATGTTGGGCTATATCTTCCAAAACGCTCAAGATCGTTTGATGTTCAGGGGTAATCCCATTCTTAAGTAAAGGTAGAATTGCTAAAATTATCTCGTCAAAATGAGGATTAATACCTTCTCGTCCTTTCCGTGTTAAATAACTCAACAAATAATACCGGATTCGTAACCGAACATCAATATGCGTCTGGAACTTAGTATCTTTTTTTATGGTGAATTTATCAGTAGTTTCATCATAGTCGAAAGCGCTCATCAGTAAAGGTGTCAAATCAGTATATTCCTTTTTAAGTAAATATAGGAAGCCAAGCTCAAGACCTTTTATAATCAATTCATCGTTTATTTGTTCGAGTGTTGCGCCACTATTTTTTGCGATGATCCCTTCAATGGTTTGCATTACTATTTCTGCAATGTCCATTCCAAGATTTGCTTTTAGTATCGCCCGCGGTTTGCGGACTTTTCGGAAGTTAATGATCAACTGACCGGAAAGAACAGTGAAAGGGTTTTGACGCTTTTTAAAACTTGTTTGTCCGTTTTTTTGGGCAACTGCACCGATATATTCAAATCCGCAATTTTCGGCAGTTTCGATAATCAGGTGCCAAAACTCCGGATCTTTATGTGCAAACACAAACGATAGCCAACGGTCAAATTTAAGCACGCGGTACATTTCTTTGATGCTTTGGGAAATTAGGCTATTGTACTCTTCCTTGCTCTTATGGTTTTCACCGCCTTCAATGGCTTCCTGATTGTAATCGTCCTGGGTAACTTCAAGGTCAAGCCAGGCATTCCACATCACGGAAAGATCAAGATAAGGGATTTTTTTGCCATAAGGTGGATCAGTATAGATGTAATCAACGCTTTCTTTGGGAATCCACTTCAGGTTGGTTGCCGTTGCTTTACAGATTGTTGCATTACCGATGGTGTTCTTGTTTATACGACTTTTCATTTCCAATTTTGCTTCAGCGACCTTTCGATAGCGTAGTTCAAAATACTTCATGATTTCTACATCAACGGGTTCAGGAGCAACCCTATAACGATAATAGGCGAAAACCGCTGAATTTCCTTGTCCTGCGGCTAGTCTATTGGGATTGTTATGATAGGTTAAGTTGGTTTTAGTTAATAAACCGGAAAACATCAACATTAAAGTTTCCCTAATATTTTCATTTTCTTCCTTTTTGATAAAGAATTTAAGACATGCTAATTGTGCTAATTGTTTCTCACTAAAAAGTAATTCAACGGTTTCAACATCCGAACCTTTTGGCAAAGCAAACCCTTTGGGGTAAGGATATTTTTTCAACGCTCTGGTAATTTCTTCATCTGTTTTAGGTTCATGAGCCAAATATTCATTTTTCACACGTACAAAAGAGTCCCTCAAATCATCAAGTTTAACATGAGAAATTAAGGCTTTCACAATAAAAACGGCCATTGGATTAATGTCAATGCTAATCGCATTGCGGTCATTCATTAATGCTTCAATTGCAGTCACACCACTACCTCCGAAAGGGTCAAGTACCACATCGCCGGGTTTAGTGTATGTTTTAATATAGTCAGCAACTACATTCCATGTCTGTTTTGTGAAGTAGCCATGAACTCCAAAGTGTCGCTTGGCCTGTTGTTTTCTTACTGGTATTTCTTCAAGCAGAGGACAATTTTTATAATCGAATCTGTCTGTTTTTTTAGCAGTAATTGAGTTATTATCATAGGTGATGTTTTTGCCAATCTGAAAGCTGGCCGGCGAAAGAAACATGTTCAGCTCATCCCAGTGATGTTCAATCTCGTCGATGTAAAATTGTAAGACTGGTTCATTTGTAGCTTGAACCCTGTACAGAATAAACTCCAATCCATTACATAGGGCAAAATAAGTACTTCGAATTTCGGAATGGTAAGAATAGGAATAGACCTGAGCAATATGATCAGTGTCGGTAATTATTTGGTTGGGAGCCTTTGCGTCAAGAACCCAGGCAAAATTGTTTTCAACTTTCAGACAATAGTCAGGAACGAGTCTTATTGCTATTTTTTTATTACTGCCGACTTTCAGAAATGGATCATGCAGGGTTTTGCTGCGAACAATATTTTCCTGTGAATATCCAAGATGGTACAGAATAGGCAGGATAATAACCTCTCTGACACTATCTTCCTTGAAATCAGGGTTGTTTAGAATTGAATTAAAATCCAGGTCGCCAAACAATTGTTTTTT
>JAMDDG010000177.1:5539-8751 GCA_023488865.1 Bacteroidota bacterium
GTTTACCAGAATCGCAGTTTCACTTTTTAACACACTTGCCAGCATTGCGACGCCTTGCTCCGTAAACGCAAAAGGCTCGTATCTCAGCCCTCCCCATCTTGAGGTCGCAAATTGCGTCCTCAAGATTTTCCATTCAACAGGAGTTAACTCAAACATAAAGTCACCCGGGAAACGGGCAATATTTCTTCTGACAGCTTCTTTTAACCTTTTGGTTTCCGTGTTGTAAAGCACCGCCAGGTCAAAATCCAGCATTACCCGTTGACCACGGATCTCGTATATTTTATTTTGAATAACTTGTAATTCCATCTGAATCACTAATTCTTTTCAGGTTTATGATAGCGCAAATAATAGCTAAATCCTACGTTAATATGCTGATAATATGATTATTATCTGTTTCTATTCGATATCTTTGATGTTAATTCACAGTCAAATTAACATCCCGTTGATTTGTAAAGGTACGAAAATAGGGTATTACTTCAAAAGAAATTTCTTGCGGGAATTGCTTCTACTTGCTGACAGAGTAGTAGTCAAAAGGTGGTAGATCAAGAAAAAACCGGTACAATTAAGAATGCACCAGGTATTAACAATTTCGTTTTGAACGATTATTCCGTCATCATTTTCCAGGTTACTTTTCCGATATTGTCAGGCTTTCCTTTCTCGGCTTTCGAAATATTGCCAACCAGTTTCCCTTTTTTGTCGGGAGCTACCGATAGCACACGCCACGAGAAGGCGCCTTTTTCGTAATCGAAGGTTTCGCCGTCGTCGTCATAGAGGCGATAGCTGCCGGGTTTGCTTCCGTAAATGCGGATTTCGAGGTCAAATTTTTGTCCGGCGGCAGGAGCATGAAGAAGTGGCGGCATCAGGGGGATCATCCCGCCGTCTTTCACGAAGACAGGAATTTTGTCCAATCCTGCGGTTACTTTGATTACCTCGCCGTCGCCGGCCAGTTTGCCCGTGTAGAAGTCGAACCATTTGCCTTGCGGCAGGATCACCGTCCGTTCGGTTTGCCCTTTAAAGAGTGGCGCTACCAGCATTGGAAGCCCTTACCAGTCCGAAGGTCCGGCTGTTTTTTTGCCGGTAGAGGTCGCTTGTCATCTTCTGAAGCAACACCCCGTAGGTTTGGCGCAGTTGCTCGGCGCTGTTCCCGGAAGGAAACCGGGCGACATCGGGCCAGAGCCAGCGGTCGTAGCCGTCGCATTCATCAATTTTGTAGCCGCTTATGCCCAGACTGACCTGGTCCTTCTCCATTTGACCGACCATTATTTTTTGTGCCACGGGCAGTGTAAGATCAGCCACGTAGCCGCCCCACACCGTGTGGGAACCTGTCAGCGGCTTAATGTTTTGAAACATGGGCGATTCGGGCGAGATGTAAGGGTTGGTCCAAAGGTTGAGCCGTATCCCCATCTCTTTCATGGTTTTCACAAACCCTGCCGGATCGGGGAAACGCGTCTTGTCCCACTTGAAGGTGCAGGGATAGGATTTGCTTTGCCAGCCAGGTTCCAGTCCGATAAAATCGAGCGGATATCCCTTTTCGGCAAAGGCTTTGGCTTCTTCGACCACTTGGTCAGCCGTATAAAGCGACTTCACCCGTTGGGTGAAACCCAGTCCCCAGCGGGGAGGCAGGCAACCACCGCCGTTGAACAGGTTGAAGCGCCTGACCGCGTCGAGTGGCGTCGGACCGGCGAAGAGGTAGATTTCAGTCCCGGTTGTCGGGACGACCATCTCCACGGCGTCGGAATAGGGTTGGGAACTCCATTTTTTGTCGGTGTTGCGGTCGCGCGGCGCCGGGGCATTGGGACTCTCTTTGCGCACGCCGGTCCCGGCATAGACGGTGATGTAACGGGCGCTGTTGACGAACACCCCGTACCCCAGGTTGGAAACGTAAAATGGCACAGGGGCGTGTGTGCGGCCGTTATCGACCCCTCCATAATGGTCCACATGCAGTTGCAATATCTTTCCGCGCTGCTGTACGGTCTTGAAGTTCAGGCCAAATCCGTAAAGTTGCTCCTCCTTTACCAGCGGGAAGCGCAAAAAGGTTCTTCCTCCCGAAATGTGGGCCACGATATCACCTGTTGAGAGAGGAAAAGTGGCCCCCCCTAATTTGGCCAGGGCCTCGGTGTTGGGCTGAGCTCCGGATGCCGTCAATAAATTGTACTTATCAGGAATGCCGACTGCCGTTTTCCAGACGCCGGGCGCAACTTCTTCCCAGACCGGATTTTGGGATTTTGCAGCCTGCGACAGCAACAGTAAAACAATGGCCAGCAAGGTCGCTGCTTTATTAAAGATAAATTTGACTAACATGTTGATTTTCTTTTGGTTTATTTGATTTTTGCGAAAACTTTGCCTACTCTGCATGAATTAAGTAATTAGCATAAGATAAGGTCGTATTTTTGTTTTTCAACATAGAAGCCACAAAGTCATCAAGTTTCACAAAGATTTAAATATCAACACTATGATTCTTAGTGTGTCTTTGTATCTCGGTGGCAGAAAAAGACTTATCGGAGTGGACTCAAGATTTATAAATAAAAAGGTTATCTATTCTCTGTGTAAAATTTTTATAATTTTATACAGAGAGTTATTTTTTGATCACCGGTATCAGCTGAATTTCAAGCAATTTGATTATCTCTTCCTTCCCGAAGGAGAGGGGCTTAAGGCTAAGTTGGCTTATGCCTTTACTTAGTTTTAAACTCCCCAACGACAGCGTGTTAACTTCATTGGCCACCTGCTTTTCAGGGATGGATGATTCGAGTACCTGATTTCCGGTTTCCAATTTGATCTTTCCACCGGAGCCCTTTGCCCCTGTGAATTTTAGTTCAATTTTGTATTCGACCGGTTCGTTGAGCCGGACCTCCCAGCTAAACCACTGATCCTTGTTTTTCCAGTTCTCGACATAAAACCGTTTGGCCTTGCCGTCGCCAAATTTCAATCCAGTGCCATGAAGCCTGGCATCGAAGGCTAATAGCCTGATCGGATGATTTCCGGCCAACAACCGGACCGAATCGCTTTGAATTTTGCCCTCGGTTTCCAGTACGATCACCGTGTTCACGGAATCCGGTGCAATCGATGGCACGGTGAGGCGAACAGTAAAGCTATTCAACCTTTTTACCGGAATTGCCGATTTTCCGGCTTCCGACAGGAAACAGGCATTTTTGAAATTGCTTTGTAAACCGCCCAGATCGAGTACCCCGTTTTCGGGCCAGCCGAATACGCGA
>JAMDDG010000377.1 GCA_023488865.1 Bacteroidota bacterium
TCCGGTACTTCTCCTCTCCAATGGAGGCTTTGACAACATCGTCGCGGATAAAAAGGACAATTGGCTCCAACATGCCCTGAAACCCTTTGGGAGCCCTGTCATAACCCTCTTTGTACCTTTTGGCAACGGAAAGAAAAATCAACAATAATAAAATGATACTGATAAAAAGAGAGGCAACATTCTTGGTAATTGAAAAATCGAACGGCCTCACTTCTGACCCATCAGCCAATATTTCTACAATTTTACCCTTGTATTTAGATTCTTCGTTCCCGATACGAAAACCGGAATAACTAACGGTCCCGTGTTGAAATTTATTAGAGATGAAAAAATGAAAACCACTACTTTTGCTATAAAGAATGACGGGTAAAGGGATACTGAGGTTATGATCGCCAATTTTAGTAATATGCCACTCGTAAGAATCGGCAATATGTTCCAGAATCAATTTACTGGCATTAAATTTTTCATGGGCAGGTTCAATTCCGGTTGAAGTCTGTTCTTCTGCTTTTACCAAAAGAAAAGGGGATGTAACTAAAGCAGAGATGATTATAAATATTCTTAAGACTTTCAGCATTTCCGGTGTTTTGAGCGACAAATTTAATTTTTTAATTTGAAGATTTTGGTTTTTTTTTCAAAAAATTAGAAATTTCAAACACTTCAAAAATTGTAAAGCACAGGTATAAAACTAAAAATGTGAGGACAAAATTAACAGCCTTGGAACGATCAATCAACAAATAAATAATCATAAACATAAGATAGATGAAAAGCTTAATCGCAGTGACAGAAAGAAAGGTTGTACTAAATCTTCTTGCATTCAGTTGATAGGCATTCATCAATTTTAGGTGACTGAGTAAGGTCACCAAAGCGATAAGCGTAAATTGAAGCGGATAGACCTTCATATAGAAATCCTTCAATATTGAATCATAGAGAATTAATGAAAGACCTATTAAAACCAGGCAAAACAAAAGCAATTTTTTAAGGAAAAAATGTCTCTCCGTTTTCATCATATTTGGGAAATGTTTATTGCGTTATTATTTGTTAAACAGCGTTTTAAAAAATAAAAAGAGGGATAAAATTGTTGCCAGGATAATCAAAATGATGGCAAAAATATGGGTTTCAAGCTTAAAGTAACTATCCAATGCTTTTCCGCCGAAACCACCGATGACAACAAGAAGGATCATTTGCAATATTATCCCAAAATATTTGGCATAGGCACGCATGTAATCATTCTTATTCTCTTGTTGGTCCACTGTTTCTTGGTATTAAATCAATTTCTTTAATTCTGCTGCATGAAATATCAGGTCACAAATCTCTTCTTTTGAAAGGGATTTACAGTTGAACCTTTCATCGTAATAGATTTCATCGGATCCTTTGGGCCTGTATCCTTCCCTGAATTTCAACCGCTGGTTATCCCTTTCAAGAACAAATTTCCTGGCATCACTTGCAGAGATACCCCTTTGGCTGCTTACAACGGCTGATTTCCAATGGAGCGGCGCTTCGAGATATAAATGCAATGATTTCGGAATATCCCATGCAATAACCCCGCCTCCCCTTCCAACGACGATCACATGCCCTTCTACTGAAAGGTTCCGGATCACTTCATAGATTACTTTCTTTATACTGGCATTACGCACATGATAAGTCTCTGTAAAAGAAGCTACCAAATCGTGCAAAGCGCCGCTTTCTTTTGCTTTGACATAAGTTTCCACGTCTCCCGGATTCATTTTAAGCTCCTCTGATGCTTTTAGCAGGATCTCTTTGTTTACCCATTTCCATTTGGGTGATTGGCCCTCCTTCACCATTTTCTGGTTAAGTTTGTTTTTCAGCATCTCGGCAATTTCATTTCCGGGGCATCCACATTCCCTGGATATGGTAATGACGGGACCCAGATGTGAGCGTTTGGCTGGGGTAAGCGCTAAACGTTCGCTCATGTACTTCAAAAATAAATTTTCCATTTCAATCGAGATAACGTTTTAACAACTCCTGGTAGGCGTCAATTCTCCTATCTCTCAAAAAAGGCCACCATCTTCTGACATTTTCAGAATTATTCAGGTCAATCTCAACGATAAGATTGATCTCACTATCTCCGGGTGCCATGGAAATGAGCTCGCCTTGCGGTCCGGCCACAAAACTATGCCCCCAGAATTCAATTCCCTGTGTAAGAGCGGAATTATCCAGTTCAAACCCGGTGCGATTAGCGGATATGACAGGCAATCCATTGGCAATCGCATGGCTTCTTTGTATCGTAACCCAAGCTTCCAACTGGCGATTCCGCTCTGCTTCCCCATCGTTGGAAGTCCAGCCGATTGCTGTCGGATAGATTAGTATTTGGGCTCCTGCAAGGGCCATCAACCTGGCAGCTTCGGGGTACCATTGGTCCCAGCAAACCAACACGCCCAATTTTCCTATGGATGTTTGAATTGGCTGAAAACCAAGATCCCCGGGCGTAAAATAAAATTTTTCATAATAATTCGGATCATCCGGAATGTGCATCTTCCGGTAGCTCCCGGCAATTGATCCGTCTTTATCGAAAACTACCGCGGTATTGTGATAGAGACCTGCCGCTCTCTTTTCAAAAAGGGAAGTTACAAGGACGATCTTTAACTTTCGGGCAAGTTTAGCGTAAAATTCTGTCGTTTTGCCAGGTATAGGCACTGCCAGATCAAAATTGTCGGTATCTTCCACCTGACAGAAATAAAGAGAATCGTGCAACTCTTGCAACACAACCAACTCTGCTCCCTCTGCTGCACTTTTAGTAATATTATCGACTAACTTCTCCCTGTTTTTATTTACATCTGAAGTATTGGATTGCTGAATGAGTGCTACTTTTAACATATCTGTCAAATTTCTAAGCAGTTTGTAGTATCTTAATAAGTTGAATCATAGTACTCCTGATGGAAATTGCATCGTAACGCAGTGCAATGAACCATGTTGTTTAATTAATACAGAGCAATCAATCCCTATTACTTCCCTACCGGGGAATGCTGTTTGCAGAACACTTAGTGCTCTTCCGTCTTTGGGTGTATTATAAAATGGAATCAAAATTTTATTGTTCATAATCAGAAAGTTAGCATATGTTGCCGGTAACCTCCTACCCTGATCGTCTGCAACATATTCAGCCATGGGTAGCTCAACCAAATGATAGGGTTCGCCTTCCAGTGTTCGGAACAACTTTAATTCAGCCTCCATCCGGGATAACTGAATATAATGCTCATCCGAAGGGTCATCACATTTCACATAAGCGATCGTCTTCTCATCGCAAAAGCGAACCAGGGTATCAACATGACTATCCGTGTCATCACCACTCAAATAACCGGATGAAAGCCATAGAACACGTTGAAGGCCAAGAGTTTCAACCAGGTAAATTTCAATCTCATTTTTAGACATTTTTTGATTTCTGTTCTTCGAAAGCAGGCATCTTTCGGTAGTGAGTAAAGTTCCTACCCCGTCTGTCTCAAAACTGCCACCCTCAAAAACAAAATTGAGTAAATTTTCATACCCCACATCTTTCGAAAAGAGCTTCATCCCGAATAAGCGTGAAGTCAATTGATTATCCAGAAAAGCCGGAAATTTCAACCCCCAACCATTAAATTGGAAATCAAGCAATACCGGCTTCCCGTTAACAATCAAAGTGATAGCCCCATGGTCCCTGGCCCAAGAGTCGTTTGAATCAAGCAGGGCAAAAATTAAATTCTTTGTCAAGACATTATCCAGCTTTGATTTAACAGATTCCGGCTCCTGACAAATCACTAATAATTTTTCTTCTTTTAGTATCTCATTGGCTATTAACACAAAACATCTTTCTACTTCATCAAGAAGATCAAACCAATCACTCTTCGCATGTGGCCAGGTCAGCATCACTCCACTTTGCGGATACCATTCAGGGGGTAAAAATTTTGATTTATTTGATATCATAGCAAACAAAGGTAACTAAAATGGACGAACAGCTAAATTCTCCTGATAACCTTGGTGAAAAAAAAGCTATTTTGAGCTGCCAATTGCCTTTAAAATTCCAGCTAAAAATTGGTTAAAGTCAAAATGATTCCCTTCAAATCCCAATCTGACGATAACCAGTTGCCTGGATGGTATGATGAATATTCGTTGCCCCCTGTGACCCTGACAGGAAAACATGTCTTCAGGTACATCCGGCAATTTCTTTGAGCGATTAAGCCAGAATTGAGCGCCATATTGGCCATTCGCCACATCAGCTGGGGTCCGGGTGTATGTAACCCAATCTTTGGGGAGAATGGTATCTCCCTTCCACACTCCATCCTGAAGATACAATTGACCAAATTTGGCCCAATCCCTCGCACTTGCATAACCGTAGGAGGAACTTACAAAATAATTGTGTGCATCGGTTTCAAGCACCATACTGTACATGCCCAATTTATTGAAAAGTTCTTTGTAGGGAAATTCAAAATATTGTTGATCGTTGTTCAGTGTATTCCTTATTATTCCAGATAAAATATTGGCTGTTCCTGAAGAATATTTCCATTCTGTGTTGGGCTTTTTTTCAAATGGGGCATTAATTGCTGATTTATAACAGTTTCGGTCTCTGCATAGCATCGTTGTCGCATCCGAAACATCAGAGTAATCTTCATTCCATTTCAATCCGCTGCTCATGTGCATCAAGTCATTCACTGTAATTTCCCTGCGCTTGTCATATAGCCACTCTTCAACCGGCGCAAAGGCAGATATTGATATTTTACCCTGTTTTACCAGGATTCCGATCATGGCATTTACCATGCTTTTGTTCATCGACCAGCCCCAAAGTTTTGTGTCGGGAGTTATGGCCTGTTCTTTCCAGTATGCTTCTGCAACGAGTTTACCTTTATAGGCAACTACAACAGCAGCAGTTCGTTTTACTTTTTCGTCGGGTTCATCAAATGCAACTTCTACCGCATGTTTAAGTGAAGTTGTATCGATCTCGGGAAAAATAGTATCACTCATACGGTCACCATCCGGCCAGGGATTTCTCCATGAGTGTGCAGTGAATGTTTTGGGCAGCGAATAGTCCGGGATTAATTTTAAGGGAGTGGATTCGTCAATCAGACAGCAACCCAAACCTTCACGGTAGATTGCTTTTTGTTTTGACAGGCCGAAAAGCGAAGAGGTTACACTCTTCTCATTATAATTGATGACATTGCTTGTAAATTTGACAATAGAATAATCAAGATCATTTGCCTGGACCATTTCAGGCTCTCTTCCGGCTACAAAAATACCTGATGCCATACATTTTGCAGCATAGCCCGTTGCTATATACAATTTTGGATATTGTGAGGTCCCGATACCTAAAACGGTGACGACAACCAGCAAAGGAATCCAAATTCTTTTTTTCATCTCTTAATTGTTTATTTATCCAAAGCTACTTAAAAATTCAAGAAAATGGGTACTTATCATCGATGGAGAGTTGCAGCCGAAGAATGGTTTTCTTATATTTCGGATGCAATTGGGTTTTTTATACTTTTGGATTTTATATTGTAACCAAAATAACTTATGCTGCCAGCTTCCGGATACCGAATCATAGAGGTAAATGATCTGCTAAAAATCAAGGAGTTTAATGAATTTCCTTCCTTGCTATACTTGGATGATCCTAATTGGTGCCGTCCTTTGGATGTGAGCGTGGAAGAGATTTTTGACCCTAAGGTGAATAAACACCTTAAAAACGGAAATATCATTCGATGGATTCTTAAGGATCCCGGAAATCGCTGTCTCGGTAGAATAGCTGCATTCTATACGGAAGATTCATTCGTGCAATTTGATCAACCAACCGGTGGAATAGGCTTTTTTGATTCAATTGATAATCAAGATGTTGCATTTTTATTGTTCGATACCGCAAAAGAATGGTTACAATCCAAAGGAATTGAGGCAATGGATGGGCCAACCAATCCTGGAATGAGGGATGCTTTTTGGGGATGCCTGGTGGATGGGTATTATGAGCCTGTATTTAATATGCCCTACAATTTTCCGTACTACAAAATTCTTTATGAAGCGTATGGGTTCAAAAACTACTTCAACCAATATACCTACCAGCGGACTTTTGAAGATACTTCTGATTTGCATCCGGTGGTCCTGCGGACAGCCAACCGAATCCTATCGAACAAGGATTACCAGTTTCGCTTAATTGAAAAAGGGAACAAACAATTTGCACGTGACTTTCAGGCAATCTACAACAAGGCCTGGAGCAAGTTTGCCGGGACAAAAGATATAACCGATCAGGAAGCATTGACCTTGCTCAAATCGATGGAGCCTGTCATGGATGAAAGGTTGATCATTTTCGGTTATTTCAAAGGTGAGCCAATTTCTTTTTTCATCATGATGCCGGATATAGGACAAATCACCAAAAAATTTAATGGTAAATTCAACTGGATCAACAAATTACGTTTTTTCTGGGATCTGAAAGTCATACACCGCGTTGACAGGGTCATCGGACGAATTTTCGGCGTAGTACCTGAATTCCAAAATAAAGGGGTGGAAGGCGCTTTGGTACTGTTTTTTCAACAGCAGGTATTGAAACCATCCTTCAAATACAAAACCTTCGAATTGAACTGGATTGGCGATTTTAATCCGGTCATGATGAAAGTTGCAGAATTTATTGGAGGGAAGATCTACAAGACGCATGTAACCTACCGATATTTGTTTGATAGGAAGGCAGAATTTAGCCGTGCCCCATTGGTCAACCAATCCGGAAATTAAATTTTACAAATGTCAAAGCTTTCACGATGATTACAAATGTAATTTAAAGACTTTGCACTTTTGTAACATCCTGTTGGCTTTGAAAAAGACCCTTCTAAATTTTCCAAAAACCTCATTTAGAGACTTTTATGGATTGGTCGTTGAGAATATGATAAAATGTTGTTATAAATTTGATACAGCAAAAAAATCAAATCTCGCTGAGTTGGTTGAAAATTGAAACCTAATTCCTTCTGCCCATATAAATTGAAATGTAATAAAGCAAAGTAGCCAAAGATGATAATGCTGCAACAACGTAAGTATATCCGGCCCATCTTAGCGCATCTTCGGCTTTCCCATGGGTTTGAGTAGTGGTAATGCCACTGGTCTGCAGCCAGGCTAAAGCCCGGTTACTGGCGTTTATCTCAACCGGCAAAGTGATAAAGCTAAAAAGCGTTGTTACGGCAAAAAGTAAAATTCCAAATAACAGCAGGGAAGGAAATGAATTGACCATGAGAATTCCTGCAAGTAATACCCATTGCAAGTATCTTGAACTGAAACTGACAGCTGGTACCAACGCTGAACGCATTCCCAACCAGGCATAAGCCTGCGCATGCTGAACGGCATGTCCGGTTTCGTGTGCGGCCACTGCAGCAGCAGCCACATTGGTGCCATAATAGACCTCTTCACTCAAATTAATGGTTTTATCGGCAGGATTGTAATGATCCGTCAATTTACCTTCTATCGACTCAATTTTCACCCCGTATATCATGTTATCCCTCAACATTTTCTCCACAACCTCTTTGCCTGACATTCCATTGGCAGTAGGCAGTTTGGAATATTCTTCAAATCTTCTTTTTAACTGATGGCTAATCAGCCAACTAAGTAATGCAAATCCAATAAAAATTATCCAGATCATAATTTTCGTTTTTTTAAATTTTCAGATAAAAACTGTACAAAAAGCACGCCAAAAAATGAAGTATGCAAATATGTCAGAAATCAAAGGAGCTTATCCATCATGATATCCATATCCGAAACCCCACCGGAAATAACGAATTTCATGGCATCGGCTGCCGGAATGTTCAGCGGTTTGATCCTGTTGACCGGAACTAGGTACAAAATACCCGAGATGTTGTAGGAAAGCGGAAAATAGACTGCAACTTTATCTTTCAGTCCCAGTTCACCAATCTTATCATTCGTCAGAAAGCCCATTCGCCACAAATCGTTTTGTTCATCCACCAATACCACTACCGGACGATGGAATTTCCTCTCTTTCCCAACAAAAGCCGAAAAGAGATCTTTCACGGAAGTGTAAATCAGTCGAAGCAATGGCGTCTTTTCCAATATACGGTTGATTACAAACGTGATTGGTTTGGCAATGATGGTTCCTCCAATGATCCCAAGGAAAATCAGCAACAAAAAAATAATCAGAATGCCTAATCCCGGGATCTTTAGCTTAAAGTATTCCTCCAGATAAGTGCTTAGCAGACCATCCGTAAATTTAAACAGGAAAAAGACAATGTAAATCGTCGCTGCCAACGGGGCGATCAGCAACAATCCTTGTAAAAAATAGGTACCCAGACGTTTCATTTTTATGCGCTATTGATTTTACCACAAATATAAGCAAAACCAAGGCTTCTTATGAAAAGCAAGGTACACCCGTATAATTTCCGCCGGCGAATGCGCATGTAAATAATGATCAGTCGGCCCTGCGCACTGAAAAGTCATTAATTTTGATCATGGTCAGCAACATTTTAAATGGCTTAAGTGCCTCTACTGCATGCGTTTTTCCCGCAGGTAAGATGATACAATCACCCAAACCCATCCGAAATATAGTTTCTTCAATTGAAAAAGAGCATTCTCCATCCAAAATCTGTACCAAAGCATCAAAAGGCGCAACATGCGGGCTTAGACCCTGCCCTGAGTCAAAAGCAAAAAGGGTAATTGTCCCCGCGGTTTTTTTAATTATCGTTTTGCTTACAACAGCATCCTTTGAATAATCGATGTCTAAAGCAAGATTGAATAATTTTCCGGTTTCCATAATATGTATTTAAAATTTATAAAC
>JAMDDG010000322.1 GCA_023488865.1 Bacteroidota bacterium
TCCGTGAATTGAAAAGCCTGTGGAAGCAGTTTCCTGGTAAGTTCCCAGTCAATTTCCCCTTCGCGCCAGGTGTCGTTGGTCCGGATGTAATGACCTGCGTCAATCCACTTTGTGACCTTTCCAACGTGATTTAAATAACTCGCCAGGATTTCTGTCGAAACCATCTCACCAGTAGATACAATCTGGTCATATTCAAAATCATAATTCAGGGAAGGTAGAATATTTACCCTTTTGAGCAAGGCATCAAACTCTTCAAACAAGGATCTTTCCAACTTTTCATTCCAATCGGCAAAAAGCTCTTTGACAATTTTAAGGTGATAGTCTCTCGAACTGATAATTCCCTGAGTGGCCTCATCAATTTTACCGCAGAAATAGTTTTTTGTCACCTCCACCAGCGCATCCGTGGTTTTGCCCATGGCCGAAACGACCACAATCAGCAGCTCCGGTTCCTTGCAAATGATAGATGTTGTGTTGATTACACCTGCGGCATCTTTTACCGAAGCCCCTCCAAATTTGAATACCTTCATTACCAATTGTTATCTGATTTTACACTTTTCAAAAGTATCTTAACAAAATAACATAAAAGCGGGGATATGTTTCTGAAACCAATTAGAATTTATTTAAGTTTCACATCAGCGTTAAGCCGTATTTAGTGCGGCCATCATTTTGATAATTTTTTTAATTAACTGATTATCATCAGCTATTTCATTCAAAGTTTCTTCCATAGCTATTTCGAAAATATCGGCTATCAAACTTTGAAGTTCTAACAGATAACCCCATATTTTCTCAACAACAGTTAATTCTAAAGTCTTTTCCTGCTTTGGGGTTAATACTGATTCGCCTCGTTTTTTTTCTGCCACTGTTCGAACTGGCTTTTCAGTTCTTTCACCTTATCCTGATATTTTTCTGCCAAGTTCGTCATTTCGCCCGGGTCGTTCTTCAGATTCACCAAAAAGAGGGAATCTTTTTCCATAATTGGTGCTTTATTGGTGTTATCCACCGGGTTTCCCAGCAGTTTCCAGTCGCCTTTGCGGGCGGCCCAGTGTTTTACGTTTTGCCAGCAGAAACCTGCCGCGTGGCGACTTTCGGCTTTTTCGTTTTCAATCACCGGAACGAGGCTGATTCCATCCAGATCACGGGTATCCAAATGAATGCCGCACAATTCGGCCAATGTGGGCATCCAGTCTAAATTTACAGCCAGTTGGTCGCGAACTTCTCCGGCTTTTAATTTCGCCGGCCAGCTGATGGCCGCCGGAACTCGGATTCCGCCTTCAAACAAACTGAATTTAGATCCCCGCAAAATGCCGGCACTACCACCACCAGAATGGGCCCGCTCCTCGGTGGAGTACCCGTTATCCGACTGAAAAACAATTATTGTATTTTCCCGTAAACCCAACTCTTCCAGTTTGTGCAGCAACCCCCCAAGTTTTTCATCCATGGTCGAAACAAATGCAGCGTATAAATCGCGCGGGTATTTCACCCCTTTCCCCTGATAGTATTTTAGCCACTCCGGAGATCCCTGGTACGGGTAATGAGGCGTATTCATGGCATAATACATAAAGAACGGGGTATTTTTATTTTTCTCCATAAATTCCGATGCTTCTTTTACCATCAAATCGGGGAAATATTGACCAGGATAAAAAACCTCTTTACCGTTACAGTATAAATTGTGCCGATTAGCCCCTTCCCAATAAAAATAGTGTGAGAAATTATCGATACACCCCACAAGGAAGCCAAACGAATAATCAAATCCCTGGGCGTTAGGTTGTTTATCTTTTGCATTTCCCAGATGCCATTTCCCGATATGGGCAGTTTTATAGCCTGCTCCCTTGAACATTTTAGCGATGGTGTACTGTCCAGGCATTCCGGCAGCCAGGCTGAGGGAACTTACATTTCCGGGCACACCAGCGCGTTGGGGCGTTTTCCCGGTGAGTAAGCCTGCCCGTGACGGCGAACAAATGGGAGCCCCGTAAAACTGTGTAAACTTTATCCCGCTTTTTACCAGTTTATCCATATTGGGCGTAACCAAATCGGTGGCGCCAAAACAGTTCATGTCTATGGCTCCCTGATCGTCGGAGTAAATAATAATTACATTGGGTTTTGCAGCTGGTGGATTTCCGGCCTGACCAACCATTCCATATCCTAGAAGTAAAAGTGAACCTGCTATCGATTTGTTCAGAGAATTCATTTTGTATTGATTTAAATTAAATTAATAATTCTTTATTGTTTCACATCCCGCCAAAAATTACATTATTTAATAAAATATTTCATACAGGTTCCGGAAGAGATTATCCTGAACCTGTATGAATTAACTGATCAAAACCTGATGTGTTAATGATAGTTTGGATTTTGTTCTAATTGAGGATTTTCCTGAATTTGTACAAATGGGATGGGCCATAAATAATCACGTTCCTTATTAAAGGTCCTGTTCGTAATCACTTTCCCTTTGTAGTTGTAGATAGGCCCGTTATTCACTATTTCGATCGTTCGCCATCGCCGGATATCTGAATAATACAACCCTTCAAAAGCAAGTTCTACACGACGTTCATTGCGGATCACAGCTCTCATTTTATCTTTTGTCAGACCTGCTTCGACTTGAGGCATAAGGACACTGGGCCGGGCCCTGACAGCATTCATGGCAGCATAAACAGAGACATCAGGGCCACTGAGTTCATTTTGGGCTTCAGCATATGTTAACAAGACCTCCGCATAACGGATAAGGATTGGGTTAAGGTCGGTACTAGGCGCAACGGTAGTATTGATATCATCCTTAAAGGATGTGTACTTCTTTAAACCAAAACCAGTGTTTACTACATTCGAAAGCTGCGTGATCTTGCCATTGAACTTATAACCTATAACAGCAATGGTTTGATGCAACCGTGGATCTCGATTCTCATAAGGTTTTCCCGGATCATACAAGGGAGAGTTGGCAATGGTTTGTCCATCTTCCATTAAATAAGCATCGACCATGTCTTTCAACGGTGCCGGGGTGTTCAGAATATAGGTAGGTTGATCAAAATTATTAGTGAATCTGGGTGCCAGGAATTCGACATTAAAGATTACTTCTGAATTATGTTCATACTGGACCATAAATAATTCCCTGTAGTTGGGGAACAAAGAATACACTTTTAAATCTATCACTTCCTTAGCAGTTTTGGCTGCATCTTCCCATTTTTCATTATACAGTAATAACCTCGCTTTCAGGGCAAGTGCTGCGCCTTTGGTAGCCCGGCCTGCATCAGAGACCGGATATGTTACCGGTAAAACAGCACTGGCTTCATCAAGGTCTTTCAGTATCTGTTCAACAACCTTTTCTTTTGTATCCCTGGGGAGATTCGACTGTGTGGCAGCATCAGGTGTCTTCAGGATCAACGGAACACCACCGAAAACGTCCTCCAAATTAAAATAAAAAAGGGCCCTCAGAAACTTGGCTTCACCAATCATCCTGCTTTTGAGAGATTGATCCATCTTTATTCCATCAATTTTATCCAGGAACGTATTGGTCCTTCCAATCCCTTGATAGTTTACATTCCAACGTCCGGAAATCGTACCATCCGTTGTGGTTTGTGTGCCATTGGACAGCGGACCAAGTCCACCATTTTCATTGTATTTCCAGGCATTGGGCGTAACCATATCGGTTTCATAAATCCAACCACCGCCGTAAACGGATCGCAATACCGCGTAACAACCCGACAGCCCAGCTTGGGCGTGTGCTTCAGTTTTCCAGAAGGTTTCGATACTGTATTGATCGGTAGGGTTGATGTTTAGTTTATCTTCATTACAACCGCCATTCATAATAAGAAATACGGCAATAAAAAAGAATATTTTATTTGATATCATGAGATTAATTTTAAAATGTTACATTGATTCCCGTCGTAAACATCTTTACAGTCGGGTATTCATAAAAATTTACACCATTAATGTTCTTTTCCGGATCAAAATCTTTCATCTTACTAAAAGTCAAAAAGTTTTGTCCGTTAACATAGAGTTTCAGGTTACTGATGCCAAACTTCCCGGTAATCCTTTTCGGAAGGGTATAGCTGATCTGCAAATTCTTCAGACGCAGATAAGACGCATCCCTTAGCCAAAAATCGGACCGTCTGAAATTCTCATTCAATTTGCTTTCAAATGTTGTTAAGATAGGCAACCGTGCATTTGGGTTTTCAGGGGTCCATGCGTCTGTTATCCATTCTTTTGTTACTGCAGTTCCAAACCAGAAAGGCTGGGCCCCAATGAGGGAGGAATACGTGTTAATGTTCTGGACACCCTGAAAGAAAGCATTCACTTCAAATCCCTTATAGCCAAGATTCAAACTAAATTGATAGGTATATTCTGGTATTACACCACCTGAAATTACCCGGTCATCCTCGGTAATAAAGCCGTCACCGTTGGTATCCTGATACTTGATATCGCCTGGGTGGGTGGCCGCGGTTTGAAAGGGACTATTCTTAATCTCTTCCTGAGTTTGGAATATACCAATGGCATGAATCAGGTTGAAGGAATTAATAGGATAACCTTCTTTGATAATGGTGTTTCCGTTATAAATGATCTGTCCGTTCAGATCGACAACGTTATTCTTTATCTTAGTCATGCTACCGCTAATTTGATAGGTCAAATTGCCTAAGCTATTTTGGTAATTGAGCCCTAATTCAAAACCGGAGTTATCAACGGTACCAATATTACGGATAGGGCCGGCGAGATTTCCAACCTGGGAAGGCAGGTTAACCGTGCGTAAAATATTCGTAGTACGCTTTTTGAAAACATCCAACACAAGATTTAAGCGGTTATTGAGAATTCCTGCATCCAGACCCACGTTGGAGATCGTTGTGGTTTCCCACGTGATGTTCGGATCATTATAGGCGGTCACGGCAGCCCCGGACGTTACATTATTTCCAAAAGAATAATCCTGGCCGAGATTCACGAGGTTCAGATAGCGGAATAATCCGATTCTTTCATTCCCCAGTTGCCCCCATGAGGCCCTCAGTTTTAAATCACTGATCCATGGAACATCCTCCAACCATTTTTCGCGGTTAATCCGCCATCCTGCAGAAAAGGAAGGGAAAAGTCCCCATCTTTTATTCCTGGCGAACCTGGATGATCCGTCATACCTGAAATTCGCTTCAAACAGATACTTCTCCTTGTAATTATACCCCACTCGTCCAAAGTAAGAGTTCAGCCGCGAACTGTTAGATGTACTGAACACAACCGGATTACTGGATCCTGCATTTAATTCATACAGGTCATTTCCAAGATAACCTTCGTTTTGGGCCCAGAAGTTATTACTACTAAAAAATTCAGAACTTACACCTAATAATAGTGAGACATTGTGGATATCATTGAACGAATGTGCCCAGTTTAAAGTATTAAAGATGGTTGTATTTAATTCCCCGCTATTGGTTTTCCTCGCACCACGGTTTGTTAGTGACGTGAAATTTGACCCGGCATCGGCATTAAAAGGAACGCGTCTAGCTTCACCAGTTTTATTCTGATAGGTATATATATCCGGAACAAAGGCGGTACTAAGGTTGTCTTCCTTATTTAACCCAAAATTGATTTTATACTTAATGGAAAAAGGAAGTTCATATTCGGCAAACAGATTTACCAGATACCGTTGGTGTGCAGTATTATTCTTACCTTCCTTAGCCAAAACAATAGGATGCCGGAAAATATTATGTCCGGTTGTTCTTACAAACGTGTCAGCATATCGTCCGTCCGCAAGATAAGTGGGATGAAAGGCCTGTGCTTTCAGAATGGCATCCATAAGATTTTGTACCCCTACAACAGGTTCGACAATGTTTCGGTAATTTGCATTGATATCACTTCCAATCTTTAACCTCTTGGAGATCTGTACAGTAGAATTGAAACCGAGGGAGTACCGGTTTGAATTCGACCCCATCATCACGCCCTTCTGATCCAGATAACCCAGCGATAAAGCATAAGTGATTTTCTCAGCTCCGCCAGAGAACTGTATACTATGCTCCTGGATTGGGGCCGGACTAAACATAATTTTAAACCAGTCGTTGTTAGGGTAGGTGTACGGATCGGTTTTCATCCCCGCTCTGTATTCATCTATTAAACTTTGAGGATAGTCAACGATCAACCTTCCTCCATTGATCATTGCCTTGTCTCGCAGTTCCATATACTGGATGGGATCTTTCACAACATCAGGTAAATAATTTACCACTTGAACGCCGTAATAACCATTATACTTAACTTGAAATTTCCCCTGTTTCCCGGATTTTGTTGTTACCAGTATTACGCCATTGGCCGCCCTGGAACCATAGATGGCGGCAGAAGCAGCATCTTTCAATACGGAAATACTTTCTATATCATTGGGATTTACATCCGAAAGCGGATATTCAATACCATTCACCAACACGAGCGCATTATTGTTATTCAAGGTACCCTGCCCCCGGATCCTGATGGTTGCCAAATCCCTTCCGGGTTGCCCACCTGCCTGATTTACATACAATCCTGATATTCCCTGTAAAGCTTGTGTTGAATTTGTAATTGGCATGGTTTCTAATTTCTTCATATTCACCGAAGATATAGAACCCGTAACATTGACCTTTTTCTGGGTAGCATACCCAATCGCCACAATTTCTTCAATACCCACTGTTTCTTCTGCAAGCGTCACATTAATGGTTGTTTTGTTGCCAACTGCGATTTCCTGCATTTTCATCCCCACAAACGAAAATTGCAAAACCGCATTGACAGGAATATTGGCCAGAGAGTAATTTCCGTTGGCATCAGTGATCACACCTGATGTGGTTCCTTTTACAATCACAGAGACCCCCGGGAGGGATGCGCCGGATTGATCGGTGACTTTACCGCTGATTTTTCGCTGAACCTCCTGAGGAAGCGGCATATTAGCGGGAGAAATAACAATTTGCCTGTCGTAGACGGCATATTTTACATCCTGATTGGCAAATAGTTGGTCGAGAATGGTATTGATCTGTTCGTTTTCAGCCTCAATGTCCACTTTCCGTTCGACATCAACGAGTTCATTGTTGTACAGAAAATAGAATTCACTTGATTTCTCAATTTCCTTAAGCGCTTGTTTTAGTGATGTTTGACTTAGATTTAGCGATACCCTTGCAGTCTGGGAATAGGTATCAGTTGCTAAAAGATTGAAGGTGGAAACCAGGATCAACAATAGAGCTATTTTCATAATAATTAATCCTTTCTTAATTACGGCATATCCATAACCCTTCGGAGAATATAATCCGAATTTTTTCATATTTTTGATTTGTTAAATGTTGGTTTTTAATTTTTTTGTAGAGAAAGAAAACATTTAATCTTTAGCGGGGAAGTGCGTCAACACTTTCCCGTTACTTTTTTCACTTCGTTTTTTCCATAGGCAGATTGAATAAGGTTTTTGTTTCGTTTAGTTAATAATAATCTCTCGCATTGAATAAGAATTGTCTGCGAGTTTTTTGGCTTTTTTTATCTGATATTTGATTGGAGATGATTTACTTAGCAGATCAAGCACCTGCTCGATCGGTTCATCCGTGAAAGTTGCCGTAAACCGGTACCGTTTCAGTTCATTATTATTGATTTTTACGGTTACATTGTACCAATTCCCCAATTTTTCGGCTACATTTTCAATTGGATCATTGAAGAAAACCAGTTTACCATCTTTCCAAGCAATGTATTTATCCAGGTCCTCCTCAACGGAAACATTGATCACTTTCCCGTCTGTCCTAAATACCGCCCGATCCGAAGGTTTTAATTCGGCTAATTGTCTGGAAATTCCGTCCGATTCCCTTTCCAAAACAACTTTACCATGGACAAGGGTTGTAGAGATCATGTTGGTTCCCGGGTAGGCCTGAAGATCAAATGCTGTCCCCAATACCTTTACATTGATTTCACTCGTCTTAACGATAAACGGTCTGGCTGGATTGGGGGTAACATCAAAAAAGGCCTCGCCGACCAATTCTACGTTACGCGTTTTGCCACTAAATTCAGTCGGGAAAATCAGCTTACTACCCGAGTTAAGATTGACCAGCGTCCCGTCGGAAAGCCGAAATTTAGACCGCACACCAAAAATGGTGGAGATTTCCTGAACAATCACCGGATTTTCATTTCGATCAGAAAAATCAGTAGTGGTGTAGTAATAGATATAGGCTGATGAAAACAATACGGACAATAAAAGTACTGCAGCAGCTCTTTGAAAGAATTGTAAGTAATTGAATTTTTTAAAAAACAGCCTCAATTTTGTCTTGGACAAGGCATCTTCGACATCAATCGGTTTTAATGCAATTTTTTGTCCAGATTCCTCCCATAACAAGCGATAGTCTTCAAATATTTTTCGGTCGGTTGGATTTGATTCCAAGTGACTTCTTAACTCCTGGTTTTCAGTGTCTGTAAGATTACCGGTAAAATATCCGGACATCAAAATATGAATTTTCTCCTGCATTATTCTTCGTATTTTACTGAAAGACGTATTTTTATGGGCTATACCCTACATCACCGAAAATTATTTTTACAGACTGTTCAAATTTGAAAGTTTCATTACTAAATACATTGCAACCTCGAATAAACAGCCTATCTTTGTGAGGAAGAACTAATTGACCAGAACCACTATAATGAAGATTGAAAATGAAGAGAGTGACCGATTTTTGTTTGCACTGTTACATTTGGGGAAGGAAGAAGCGTTTGATTTTATTTTCAGGAAGTATTATAAGATATTAACTGTTCAGGCTATTCGGTTTGTACATGA
>JAMDDG010000299.1 GCA_023488865.1 Bacteroidota bacterium
GAAGACATTCCTGGATTCCTTCAGTTACACTTGGATGTGGATGGATGCTTTGCAATACTTCCCGAAGACGAATATCCGCATTGATGAGATAAGCGATAGAGACGATAAAAGCCGAAGCCTGTGGGCCGGCTGCCCTCATTCCTAAAATTCGTTCTGATCCATCGTTACTTACCATGATTTTCACAAAACCGTTGGTATTTCTCATGGCAATGGTCCTGCTAACCAATTCGTTGGAATAGTATGCCGCTTTATATGGAATCCCCATGCTTTGAAGCATTTTTTCATTTGCTCCAACTGCAGCCAGTTCAGGTTTAAAAAACATCAGGGTTGGCATGTGTGAATAATCCAACAAGTAGTTGGTTTTGCCAAAAATAGCCTCTATGATCAAGCGACCTTGTTCCTCGGCAACACCGTACAATGCTTTTTGACCAGTAACATCCCCTGCTGCAAAAATATTGCAAGCGCTAAAATTGGAGAGGGCACACGCATCATTGATTTTTAGGTATCCCTTCGGGGTTGTTTCAATCCCGGCATTTTCCAGCGAAAGTCCGGCTGTATTCGGATCGCGTCCGATGGAGACCAGTATGATATCAACCTCTACCACACTGCTATGCCTGTCTTCGTAGTCTAAAACAACTTCAAGATAATTACTTTTCTTTCTGACTGTTCGAAGATTCGCGGTCCTGTGAATAATAACCCCGTTTTTTTCCAGGTTTTTGGATACAAAATCACTTACATCGTCGTCTTCAAATGGAATTACCCGGTGGGTGCGGTCAAGCAAATGCACTTCAGTCTGACCGAAGTTGGAGAAGATGGTAGCAAATTCACAACCAATGATACCTGAACCGATGATCATCATTCGTTCAGGGAAACTCTCGAGGTTGAGAATGCCGTCTGAATCAAGAATCTGCTTTTGATCAATGACCAGATCGGGGTGGGGGCGTGGCAACGAACCGGTTGCAATAACAACATAATCAGCCCGGATAATTTCTATTCCTTCAGTGCTTTTGATTTCCAAGGTGTTGCGATCGAGAAACCGGGCAAATCCCTGTTTGTAGGTGATGCTTCCCGGATGTTTTTCATCATCCGAAAAAGTTTCGAGTTGTGAGAGTATTTGATTCTGCTTGGTTTTGGCTGCCTGCAGAACGGTTTTTTTTACCAGGTTATAATCTACCTGCAATCCGGAGGCACGGTAGCCACGGTCAACCGCAGCTGCTACCGAATAATCAGCCGAAAGTTCCCACATGGTTTTGGACGTGAGCGGCCCATTCATAATTCCGTTGCCTCCCAGATGGCCGGCCTCTATGATGCAAACGCTTTTCCCAAAGTCAAACGCCCGCATGGTTGCAGCAAAACCACCTGGTCCACTGCCAATTACTGCAAGATCAAATTTCTTCATTCTGGTTATTCGATAGTTGTGTCAATCAATGTTCAAAGTACGAAAAAAAAATGAGATGATCGCATTTCTTTAGGCTGTCATTGACAAAAATTAATGGGTATTTTGAAAACCACAAAATTAGACTTAATTTTCGGGCGACAAAACTAATTGACTTTTCGCTTTATCTTTTGAAAAACGGCCAATGATTTTGGAAGATGATTGGATCCTTGCCTTAAAGAATGGTGATCTTTGTGCTTTTAACGAGCTATTTGATCGTTATGCAAAACGATTGTTCCATTTTTCAATGGGATATTTGAATCAAGCAGCGGATGCTGAGGAAATTGTCCAGGAAGTTTTTTTGAAAATATGGGACAACAGGATAGAATTGTCTACCCAAAAATCCTTTGAGTCCTATTTGTTTACTATTGCCAGAAATGGCATCTTAAATACAATCCGCAAATCAAAATCAGAGCAAGCCTATTTGAATTATGTGAAAATTAATCCTGAAAGAAATGTTTTACTCGATGAGGAACTGAATTTCAATGAGCTTGAAAAAGCATACCACGAAGCAATAGAACAATTGAGCCCGCGAAGAAAAGAAATTTATTTATTGAGCAAAGAGCGCTCTCTTTCGAATGCAGAGATTGCACTGAAGATGAATATTTCGGTAAAAACAGTTGAAAATCAGATGACTTCATCCCTGGCCAAAATTCGTAAAACCCTTCGTGCCCTTGGTTTTTCCGGGATTATCTTTTTTGAATTGTTTTTATAGGTTAAAAAAGATTAAAACTTAATAGGGGTTTTGTACCCTATAGGTGTATACCTGTTTGAATAACCAAAAGTCGAAATGGGTACAAATCACGAAATAGATTATAAATACCTGCGCGACCGGATGCTTTCCGGCGGGTTGACCAGCGCTGAAAAGGACGATCTTCTGAACTATATCCAGGCCTCCTTTCAGGACCATCAATTGGATTTATTGATGCGGGAACACTGGTTGGGCATGGAAAATCAGGAGATTGTCGCTGATGAAATGCAAATCCAGCTTATAAAGAACCAGATCCTTTCCAAAATCAATCAAAAAATAAATTCATCAAAAAAGGAGCGCCAACTTTTTCCCTCCAATTGGAAAAATTATCTGCTGCGTATTGCCGCTGTGTTGTTTATCCCTCTTTTGTTAGGGTCGGTATTTGTTATTTACCGGATGGATAAGCGGTTGGACCAAATGATAGTTTCGACAGCCAGCCAGCGAGTGACCGCTAACCCAGGTTCCAGGGTTCATTTTACATTGCCCGATCAAACGGAAGTATGGCTGAACTCGGGCAGTATGCTTGAGTTTCCGCTTGCGCTAAATTTACAGGATAACCGTAAAGTTAAATTGTCGGGACAAGGATATTTTAAGGTTGCCCATGATAAGAAGCATCCATTTTTTGTCGAAACCGATGGGTTAAGTATAAAAGCATTGGGGACTTCGTTTGATGTGTCCAGTTATGATAATGACAAGCAAATCAGTTCAACATTGGAAGAGGGATCGATCGCCCTTATCGGTTTGGATGGCAAGGAAGTAACCCGCATACATCCCGGACAAAAAGCTATTCTCGATAAAACAACCCATATGATGGTGGTCAGGGATGTAGAGACTTTGCTAACCACTTCATGGAAAGACGGAAAACTTATTTTCAGGAATACATCCTTGTCAGATGTAACGGTACAACTCGAAAGATGGTTCAACTGTAAAATACACCTTGATCCGCGGTTATTGGACTCTGGTTTGATGTACACAGCAACAATTCAGGACGAAACTTTGGGCGAAGTGTTGAAAATGATAGAAATATCCACAAGAATAAAAACTTTAATAAAAGAAAGGGAGGTGTATATAAACAGTAAAAATTAAACCAAAGAAATAAGGGCAGTGTTTACGGCACCACCCTTAGCGAATCAATCATTTATTAATAATCAATTCTAGAAAAATCAAAAGTATGAAAAAAAGATGGTTCTTAACGAATCACAGGCATTTATTTGCTTGTGGCGGAAAATTACTAAAAATCATGAAAATTACTATTTTCATTGTGGTTTTTGCCAGTATGCAAACATTCGCATTAGACAATTACGCCCAAACCAAAAAAATGGATGTAAAGATTGAAGAGTCAGGTATTGTCGCGGCATTAGAGAAAATTGAGGCACAATCCGAGTTCTTCTTCTTTTACAACAACAAGGTTGTCAAACTCGACAAAAAAGTTTCACTTGATCTAAAGGATAAAACGATCAACGAAATATTAGATGCCCTATTCAAAGATACGGACATAGAATACACCATCAATAACCGGCAAATTATCCTTTCGGGAAAAGAAACAGGAAGTTCACCAAGCCAACAGCAAAAACCTGTTTCCGGAAAAGTTACCGATTCTTCAGGTGGCGCTTTGCCCGGAGTAACGGTTGTGGTTAAAGGCACAACTAACGGTTCTATCACTGATGTTAACGGGAAATATTCGTTGTTTAATATTCCGACGAATGCTTCTCTGCAGTTCTCTTTTATTGGGATGAAAACGAAGGAAGTTGTTGTTGGAAACAAGACTGTAATAAATGTAGTAATGGAAGATGAAACCATTGGTATTGAGGAAGTCGTGGCTATTGGGTATGGAACCGTGCTTAAAAAGAATATTACTACTTCGGTGTCAAAAGTCACAGTAGATGATGTACCAAAAGCTGCAAGCAGCAATGTTGCTCAACTTATGCTGGGGCGTGCCTCTGGTTTGAATGCAAATATGGTCAGTGCCCAGCCTGGCGGTAATGTTAACATTTCTATCCGTGGTGCAGGTTCTCCAATCTACGTTGTTGATGGTGTTGTCGTGCCAGGTGGTTCATTCGAGCCGGGAGCTGGTTCAACGACTAGATTATTCAACAATGTTAATCGTTCTGGACTTGCCGGGTTGAATCCTGAGGATATCGAATCGGTTGAGGTACTGAAAGATGCCTCTGCCTCAATTTACGGTATTGGAGCTGCTAATGGCGCGATATTAATTACTACAAAGAAAGGGAAAGAAGGTAGGTTAAAAGTCACTTATGATGGAAGTCAATCTCTTGTTAATAATTATAAATATCTAGAGCCACTTAATAGTCAGCAATATATGGGGTTTGTTAATATATTTAACAAAGAGCAATATCTTTATAATAAGAAATTGGCCCCTTATGGGCCTACTGCCTACACCAGTGGGTGGACTCCCCTTTTTGATGCTGCTACTATTGCAAACGCAAAAACTACCGATTGGTTAAACATGGTGTTAAGAAATGGCAGTATCTCAAATCACAATATTTCTCTTAATGGAGGTACTAAAGCAATTGCTTACTTAGTCTCCGGTAATTACTTTTCACAGGAAGGTAGCGTATCAAACTCAAGTATGGAACGTTTTGCATTAAGGAGTAATGTAGCGGCTCAACTCACCTCATTTATCAAGCTGACCTCAGTAATTAATGTGAACAGGAACAACTATAACAACTCGTCAGTAGGTGAAACCAGCACAAATGGTGGACAGGGCAGTGGCGCTTTAAGTGCAGCTTTGCTTTATCCTCCCAATATGCCTGTAATGGACGTTGATGGGAAATATTCGCTGTTCCTAAATGTCCCTAATCCTGTTGCAGTTGAGAATATACAAGACCGTACCTATAGTAACGGGCTCTTTATGAAATTTGATGCGGATTTTACTATTATTAAGGAAATGCTTACTGCCAAATTACTTTTCGGGGATAACCTTGAAAATTCCCGTCGTTCCTCTTTTATACCATCAAATGTTTATTTCGACCAGACATATCAATCTCGTGGTAATCTTGCCTATATCGGACGGGAAAATAAGACGATCGAAGCTACAATGGCATTTAACAAAAAAATCGGAGGATTTATGGATTTTGATGCATTAATTGGTGTAGGCCGATATTTTTCTAAATCTGAGGGGATGAATGTTTCGTACACAGGTCAGCATGATGCAATTGCAAATGACAACCTGGGTGCTGTTAATGGCACAATATCTCCCGGTTCTTACAGGGCAGAAGACAAAAAACGTTCTCAGTTTGCCCGGCTCAGTTTTAATATTCTTGACCGTTATGTCATCACTTCAACTATACGCCGTGATGGTACTGATAAATTCTTCCCCGATAAGAAATATGCTATTTTCCCTTCGGTTTCTGCTGCATGGAAAATATCTAACGAATCATTCATGAAAGGTTTCTCGTGGATTAACCTGTTAAAAGTGAGGGCATCATATGGAACAACAGGCAGTGATAACCTGGGTTCAACTCTTTATGGTACTTACGGCCCTAATTCGCTTACGGTTATGTTTAACAATAATACCGTGAAATATATTCCGATTGTAGCCAATGGCATGGATTACCCCGATGTAAGTTGGCAAAAAACCTCGATGAGAAATATTGGATTAGATTTCTCTCTGTTAAAAGACCGGATATCAGGAAGTTTTGATGTATATCAAAATGATGTTACAGATATATTAGGGTCTGACAACACGCCTGGCCTTTCAATGTTTAGTTATTATCCTGTTAATGGGGGCCACATTAGAAGACAGGGCTGGGATGCGAGCGTTAGCACAAAGAATATTCAAGGCTCAACCTTTTCCTGGACTTCCATTTTGAACTTAACAAGATACAATTCACTTTGGATGTCAAGGTTTCCTAACTACGATTATAAAACTTACGAATTAAAAGGTGTTGCCCCAACAAATGCCCGTTATTATTATGAAACAAAGGGTATAATTAACGCTGATAAAAGTAATATGCCAGCATCCCAGCCTGCTAAAGCTCAATATCCCGGATATCCGATTATTGTGGATAGAACCAATGACGGAACAATCACAGAAGATGATATTAAAATGGAGAATGCAGTTCCTGATATTTATTTTGGTTTCGGTAATACATTTAGTTATAAAAATTTCGATTTGGACATTTTTATGTATTCCCAACTTGGTGTGAGAAAGTATAGCTTTGCATTAGGATGGGCCAGCGCAGGTCAATTTTCGAAATCAGAAGCCCAGGGAAACCAAAACACTTATGCATATAGGCTGTGGAATTCCCAGACCAATCCGAATGGAACATTGCCCGGTATTGCGTATAGTATGGCTCAGGTTTCATTGCCCGGGAATGTAGGAACCGACCTCAATTTTCAGGATGCCTCTTTTCTTCGCGTCAGAAACGTAACGCTTGGGTATAATATCAAGGGCAGTCAGATAGGAGCAGTGCTTAAAAACATTAACAATATCAGAATTTATATTGATGCTCAAAATCCATTTACATTTACCAAATATGAAGGATATGACCCTGAAATAAGGACAGGTGGTCAATGGGGTTTAGCTGCTGAATACCCAATGACAAGAACAACTTCTCTTGGTATTAGAATAACTTTATAATTAACTTTAAATTGACATAGCGATGAAAAAAATAAGAGTCTTTTTACTATTCATTTTAGTAACACTACTTATGAGTAGTTGTGAAAAGAACTTCGACCCTCAAATATATGGTAAGTTATTCACTGCTAATTTCCCTAAAACTGAGGCCGACTATGAAGCAGAGTTGATGACCTGTTATATGCCTTTCACTTCAGTTCCGGCATATTTTCTTTCAGGAGCTTATCAGAATACCTGGTATTATGCTGACAATGGGTTAATAAGAAACTTTGACACTAGTTCTGATTATTGTGCCCCGGCTACTAATGCATGGGCTGATTGGTTAAAACTGTCTTCCGGAAATTTTGCAAATTACGTTTATGCAGGACGTAACGGCTCACACTTTGAAAAGATCAGGGATATAACCCGTTTTACTAAAATTATTGCTGATATCGACGGATCAACTGTTCTTTCAGATACAAAAAAGAAACTTTTTTTAGGAGAAGCCAGGTTCCTAAGGGGGATGATGATGTACTACCTTCTTCACATCTATGGCCCTGTCCCGGTCGTTCTTGATCCAGCCTTAGTGGGAGATGCTGAGGCTGAAAAGAATATGGAGCGCCCAACTTTGACCCAGATGGTTGAATGGATCACTGCAGACCTGGAATTTGGTTTAGCCAATATGGCTACTAAAGCCGTAAAAGGCCGTTATACAGCTAATTATGCACGTTTTTGCCTAATGAGACATTACCTGAATGAAGGTTCATATATGGCCGGATATTATGACAAAGCAATTGACATGTACAATGCCCTAAAATCTGGCGGTTATGAATTGTTTGCTAAAGGCGGTGCAACAGCTTATGCAGATCAGTTTAAAATTGCAAATAAATTTAACAAAGAAGTGATCATGGCAGTGACATGTAGTGAAACAGCCACTGGTGATCAAAAGACTGGCAATGTAAACAAGTATTCATATTATTTTTTCCCTAATAACGTAGCCAGATATGCAGATGTGAACAATACAATCCCAACACCTTTTGTGAATTGTGGCCCCGGATGGTGGCAATACTATAACGTTTCACCTAATTATTATAAAACCTATGAAAGTGGTGATGTACGTAAAAATGTTATCCTTACTTCGTATGTTATTAATAATGCTGCCAGAACACTTGTTACTGAGGCTGATTTAGGTAGTAGATGGGTTGGTTATATTCTTTGGAAATATCCCGGAGAAACAAGCTTTGCTAACCAACCTACAGATATTCCTATAGCCAGATGGGCTGATGTGCTTTTGATGTATGCCGAAGCAGTTGCCAGAAAAACCCAGGCGGTTCCTACAGGTGAAGCCCTGCAAGGGGTTAATGATGTAAGGGCCCGCGCAGGACTCCCCTCACTTAGTGGAGATGCATTGGCCAGTTATAACGGATTCATGGATGCTTTATTAGCAGAACGAGGACATGAATTGCTTTACGAAGGCGGTAGGAAAGTTGATCTGATCCGTTTTAACAAATACAGACATAATTGCACCGCTATTAAAGGAATTGTTCCAACACATCAGTATCAGCCAATTCCTAACTACGCAGTTGAGCAGGCTGCTTCTTATGGCAAAACACTGGTACAAACCTACGAAAGGCCAAATTGGGCTTTGGATAATTGATAAAATTGAAAGACACTTGACTACCTCGCAATTTTGTTGCGAGGTAGTTAAAATGAAGTGTTTGATTTTTTATGTGTTGAAAAAATATCAGCTTGTATAAAAAACCTATTCCTTTTCGTTGAAGAATTTCAAGGAATTTAACCTGCTTGTTATGAAATTATCTTATATATTTTTTTTATTATTGTCACTATTATTTAGCGCCTCATGTAAAAAACCGGAGAAACCTAAGGAAAATACGGCAACGGCGCAACTGGATAACCGGTACATTCTTTTTCACTCTGACGAATCGAACTATACTGCCGCGATCAACGGTGTAGCCGGTGCATTCACCGGACAATCGCCCAAAAATATCCATGCCGGTTGTGCTATTACCTTTAACTGCATGGGTCACTCCGACCCCGGTATTGTGGCAAACGCGCTGTCCGGTGCCCTCAGCCTCGCGCAAACCAAGTCTGTCCCTGTTTTCATCTGCCTCGATGTGGAGCAATGGCTTGGTGGCCATCCGGAACTCTGGAACTGGTGGAATCCGAACGGGGCCGGGTATAACGCTTCGAATGCGAACAACGTGGAATGGTTTGGCTGGAGCAACAGCAACGCCATAAAAATTTCATGGCGCAACTGGGGTGGGCAGGCCCGTGTGCTGCCCGCTCCCAATCTGATGTCCCCGGCATACAGGGCCCTGGCCCGTGTTCAGTTCAATCGGTATATCCCCACCATTATGAACTGGTATAACGCGCTTCCAGCCAACAAAAAATACCTGTTTGCCGGACTTAAGGTGGGATGGGAAAGCTCAATCGGAACAACAAATGCCTCCTACCATCCCAACGGAAATTATTACCTGGAAACCTGGCCGACTGATCGAAGTCATGATCCAGCATGGAGCTATAATGGAATACCACCCGCCTATGGCTTCCAGCAAATTGGCTATGCCGCCCTCAAAACCAGCGATCTCAAAACAACCGGGTCGATTACAGAAGCAGACCTGGCCGCTGTGATCCACATGCATTTGGATGACCTTACCGAGTTGGCCGCCAGTCTGGGCATACCCAGAGAAAAAATGTTCACACATGTTCAGCCCGGCTGGGAGACCGGAGATCTCGAATACAAAGCATCATACACCGGTTCAAGCTGTCCGGGATTCTCCTGCTACGGATTCACCGACATCCGCCAGCAGCTTAGCAACAGGGTGGGCGCAGCCGTGACCAAAGCCCTGGCAAACGGCGCCCCTGCTTGGGGGATGGTGGAAGCAGGACCGTCAAACGACTATAACTTTATGTACCAATTGCTACATACTGGATTCGCTGCCGATCCATCCTGCCGGTTAGTAAGTTTTTATAATTGGAAAGAGGTCGCCAATTGGCCAAACGCGCTTAAGGCCACCCGCACTGTCCTTGCAGAATAGCCCGGATTCGTAAACAATGAAATTTACAAATTGAGATCTTTTATAAAATAACAAACGTAAAATAATCAGGTTATGAAAATAGCATTGAAAATTATTTCCTCATCAAAAATCCTTTTCCTGATATCTTGTCTTTACCTTTTAACCCTGAAGGCAAAAGCTGAAACCATCCACCAGTGGGATGTATATACCATTTCAGTCAAGTCACGAAGTGTTTATGCCAATCCTTATACTGATATACCCTCAACTTTTGGGGGCGATCTGTTAAAGGCAACCTTTCAGGGGACTGAAGGTGATGCTTTAAACAAGAAAATCACAGTTGTGGGATTTTGGGACGGGGGATCGGAATGGCGTGTAAATTTCACACCTCCTTATACGGGAAGCTGGAAATTTACTACGACTTCAACCGATAGGAGTATGAATGGGAAGAAGGGAAATTTTGAGGTTGTGGCATGGAGTGAAGAAGAGAAAAAGGCCAATCCTGCCAGGCGTGGTTTGATCAGGGTAAGAAAGAGTGGTGAAAACGCCGGTCATTTTTTTGAATATTCCGACGGGCAGCCATTTCTTTGGATCGCTGACACGTGGTGGCGTTGGACAAAAAAGAATATACAATTCGATACCTACAAACATTTAGTGGACGACCGTGCAGAAAAGGGATTTAACATCGGTCAGCTTTTTGTACCGGGAAATGGGGGCAGGGAAAGTTCCCTGTTGGATGCAACTTTTACTCATTTGGATACCGAACACATGAAAAAAGTTGAAGCGATGATACGGTATGCAAATTCGAAAGGAATCACCATATGGATACATGGATGGTGGGGCGGACAAAACCTGAACACTAAGGCAGGAGCCGAAAAGATGCAGCGCTGGTGGCGATATCTGGTTCATCGGTTTGGCGCCTATAATGTTATCTGGGTACTTGCCGGTGAATATAATCTGTATAATAATAGTGATTTTAGTCTTGACTTTTGGAGGGATCTAGGCAAATTGATAAAACAGGAAGACCCCTATGAACGAATAGTCAGTGTCCACAATACACCACCGTTCTGGAAAGGCGGGGCTGAAGCTCCTCAATGGTCCACTGGAAGTGTTATGCATCAGGAACCGTGGCTCGATTATAATCAAAGCCAGGTTGGGCATGGTAAATATGCGAATGAGATGATCCCCCTGGTTGTATCTGAAGAATATAATCGCCAGCCATCAAAACCAATCGTGGTTACAGAACCCTGGTATGAATTTGTTGAGGGTAGCGCCACCGGAATGGATATCCGGTTTGGAGCATGGTCGGCTATCTTATCGGGCGCAGCAGGTCACACTTATGGAGGTGGACATGTTTGGCTTGCCGATGTTCCTGAATCACCGGAAGAAGGTGGAACATGGCCCCTTGAAAAGGGATTTGAACGGACGACATACGATTATGAAGGTGCGGTATCGATTAAGCATCTGGCTGGTTTCTTTAAAAATATTAAATGGTGGGACATGGCGCCACACCCCGAATTAGTCCGGGAATACCCTCAGCCATTTTGCCTGGCAAAACCAGGGGAGGAATATGTTTTGTACCTGCGGTATGGAGGGGTGGCTAAGGTTAAGATGGATGGCTCTGCCGCTTCCAAAAAATATTTATACCAATGGTTTAATCCGGCTTCAGGTAAGTTATATGATGCCAAGGCTATTCAAGGCTCCGGACTGCTGACATTCAATTGTCCGGAAGGATATCCGGGAGTATTGGATTACAAGGATTGGGTACTTTATATACATAAGGAATAATACTTAATCCGGACATCATTTCCAACATTACAGATCAGACAAACAAAACCTAAAAGCACTTACAAAATGAGGAGGGGAATTTTAACGCTAATCGTTCTTATCTATTTGGCTCTATTCTCCTTTATCGCGGCACAAGAAAAGGAATTTGATTTCACCAAATATGTGGATCCTTTTATCGGAGCTGATGGTGGTGGATATACTTTCCCGGGAGCCACCTTGCCTTCTGGCATGGTCAAAGTAGGGCCCGATTGCAATAAGCTGACCGAAAACGCAGGGTGGGATGCCAGGGGCAACATAGTTGGCTTTAGCCATACTCACATTAACGGCTCGGGGGGTGGGTGTAAGTATGGCAATATACTGTTAATGCCTACTGTGGGCGGGATCAAATCACAAGATTACTCTTCGCCACGAGCCAACGAATACGCCGAAGTAGGATTGTACTCGGTAGATTTGATCCGTTACAATACCTCTGTAAGGATCTCCGCCACCCATAGCGCCGCTATTCATGAATATACATTCCCTGCCACCGATAGCGCCAATGTACTGATTGATTTGGGGAGTTTTTTGTCCTCATACGAAAAGCAGGAGTTTGTGGGATCTGAAGTGCGCATACTCTCCAGTACTGAGGTGGAGGGGTATAGCCGCATACGCGGAGGATGGAATATGAGCCGGGCATACACGGTTTATTTTTATGCAAAGTTTGAATACCCGGCAACCTCTTATGGAACCTGGAAGTCAGGAAAACTTTTCCCCAATGAGAAATCTCAGTTTGACAGCAATGAAAAAACGGGAGCTTACTTTACATTTAATACCAAACAAAATAAAACAGTGAGGGCGAAGGTTGCCATATCCTACATGGGTGTGAACAAGGCTCATTATAATGCAGAAGAAATACCCTCCTGGAATTTAGATATGGTGAAGACAAATGCAGTAACCGCGTGGAACAAGATACTCAGTCAGGTGAAAGTGGAGGGTGGAAGCGAGGAAAGTAAAAAAATATTCTACTCTTCAGTTTATCGAATCTTTTTGCAGCCCACCAACTATAAGGGAGAAAATCCTCTTTGGCAATCTAACGAACCATACTATGGCGATTACCATGCAATATGGGATACTTACAGAGCTACGCACCCCTTCATAACCCTATTGCGACCCTCACTTGAGTCCGATATGGTAGAATCGATCGTGGATATATACCGCTACGACCACTACATGCCCGATGCCCGTACAAGCAACGACAATGGTCGCACACAGGGAGGTTCCAACTGCGATATGCTGGTGGCAGATGCCATGGTTAAAGGAGTAAAAGGGATCGACTATAAAACAGCTTTGAAAGCTATGCTAAAAAATGCAGAGGTTCCTCCGGGCGATGACGAGCGTAAGCAAGGACGGGGTGGCCTATGGGATTATAACCGAATAGGATATGTATCCACCGATTTTGAGCGATGCTGTACCCGCACCCTGGAGTACTCCGCCAATGACTATGCTATTGCTACAGTGGCAAAAGGACTTGGCGAATCTGCCATTTTCGAAAAGTACAGAAAAAAAGCCTCCAGCTGGGAAAACCAATGGAATACGAACATAGAAAATTTGGGATTTAAGGGCTTTATCTGGCCACGAAAATCGGATGAGGCCTGGATGGATACTTCTAAGTTTAATGTGTTTGCTTCCGGTTCGTTCGAAGCTCCTTTTTACGAAACTTTCTCTTGGGAGTACTCCTTTTATGTACCTCACGATATGAAACAGCTCATAAAAAAAATGGGGGGAAAAGAAACCTTTACCAAGAGGCTAGACACTTACTTCACGAAATCATTCCCAGGTAAGCGCGACGATTTGCTGTTCTACACCAGGATGATTGGCATGTGCCAGATTTCAAACGAACCGTCCTTTTTAACACCCTCGCTGTACTGTTATGTAAACGAACCATACAAAACAGCAAAGATCGTCCGGCAAATTCTGGCAACTCAATATAACACAACCAGGAGTGGGGTTCCCGGAAACGACGACTCTGGCTCTATGGGGGCATGGTACGCCTTTCATGCCTTAGGGTTTTATCCTAATGCTGGGCAAGATATTTACTTAATCTCAAGCCCAATATTCCATAAAGTTACCATAACCCTGGAAAATGGAAAGAAGTTGGTGATTGAGGCGAAAAATGCCGGCGTTAAAAATATTTACATACAGTCGTGCATGCTCAACGGAAAGCCTTTTAATAATTGCTGGTTCCGCCATAAAGATATAGCCGATGGGGCCACCTTTGAGTTTGTGATGGGCGACAAACCATCCTCATGGGGCACGAATGGGGAGTTGCCCCCTTCTATGTCTGACAATTGATGAAAGATCTTCAATTATTACTCAATACTATAATCATATTTGCATTATGAGCGATTTATCAAGACGTTCTTTTTTCCGGAACGGATTATTAGCAGGAGGTTCTTTAGTGCTGCATGAGCATATCACTCCACCTTATATTGGCCAGGGAAAAATAAGCGGTTCTTCTCTTGCTGATGAGAAGGCAGTTTTATCCAATTCCGGCAAAACGCTTAACCTTCATCCGGCACAATGGATATGGTTTCCTTCACAGAGGACCCTTCAGAATACGATCGTATTATTCCGCCATCAAATAAATATTCGTAAGCCCATTACTTCTGCTAAAGGATGGGTACTCGGCGACAGCCGTTATAAATTGTATTGCAATGGCAATAGGATCCAGTTTGGCCCTTCGCCTTCTGATCCCCGCTGGCCCGAGGCTGATCCTTTTGATGTATTATCATTTCTACAGGAAGGCAATAATGTTATCGGAGTAGAAGTATTGTACTACGGTACCGGCGACGGCACCTGGCCAATAGGCAAGCCGGGATTGATCTTAAAGATGGACCTTACTTATTCGGACGGGAGCAGTGAAATCATCAGTACAAATGATGACTGGCTCTGTAGTATTCCACGAAGCTGGACACCGGGCAAATATAAACGATGGTACCTGCGTGCTTTTCAGGAAGAATTTGATGCACGTCAATATCCTTACGGCTGGCATACCAGTCGATTTACTGATTTGTCAGGCTGGGTTAAGGCACAGATGATCAGTACACTTTCAGATAAACCTTCAATCGCTTCTACCTATCTGGAATACCAGTTCGATGTGGGAAGCAGTGAACCGGGAAACATTGAACTCAGGGGCCGCAGTATCAGGTTGATGAAAGAGGAGATTATTTTTGTAAAACAGTTGACTGAATCATTTTTACTTCAATGGAAAAAAGATCCGCTGGAGTATTTTGAATTCAATACGCCGGATGCGTTTACCCGTGGTGGTGACCTCGCTGTAAAAGAAACATCCAAAGGTAATTGGGAATTTAACATTGCCGCCGGTCAATCGGCCGCATTATGTTTTGAAATGGCAGAACAGCATGTGGGATTCCCTGTATTTACAATTGAAGCGACTGAAGGAACCATTGTCGAATTGCTGGTACATGAAGCGCATGTGCCGGGAACAGACCCGTTAATAAATACGCATCTCAATTCATGGACAAGATTTATCTGCAAAGGAGGTATTAATCATTTTGAAACTTTTGATTATGAATGTTTCCGGTGGATGCAGCTCCACATCCGCAATAGCACCGGCAGTATCCGTATCAGCAGCACAGGTATGCGCCACCGTGTGTACAGTTGGACATCGCCGCCCGTGGTAACCTGTAATGATGCAAAAGTGCAGAAGGTGGTAATGGCCTCCCTCAATACGCTTTACAATTGTGCACAGGAAACCCTGGTGGATGGTATGGGCAGGGAGCGCCAGCAATATAGCGGGGATGTAAGCCACCAGATACATGCCATACACATGGCTATGGGCGAACCTGCAATGTCAGCACGTTTTATAAATACTTACTGCGAGGGAATGACTACCGAAGGTTTTTTTCTCGATACCTGGCCCGCTTACGACCGTCTTGCCCGGTTAATGGAAAGGCAGATGCAGTTAACACCCTGGGGGCCATTGCTTGATCATGGAATCGGTTTTAATTTTGATAACTACTACCATTACCTGTACACCGGCGATACCCAATCTATCGGGCAGGCGTATCCCAGGTTGCTCCGGTTCTTTGATTACCTCACAAGCATTATTGGATCAGATGGATTGTTGCCTGTTGAAAATATAGGTATTCCTGTTGTATGGATGGATCATACCGCCTTTAAAGCTCAAAAGCATAAACAGTGTGCATTTAATTTATATGCCGCCGCCATGATGAAACTGGCTTTACCCACACTCTGCAGGGCTAACGGTGATGAAGGCAAAGCAAAGATTGTTGAACAAAAAAGCAAAGCGATTATCTCCGCTACTGTGAAAAAATTCTGGGATACCAATCAGAAAATTTTTGTAGATAACCTGCCCTGGCGTGCTGCTGAAAATGAAACCCGGCTAAGCGACCGAAGCCTTGCCACTGCTATTCTTTTTGATCTTTGTCCTGGTGGAAATATTGCTGCAGGCGGCAAAGCGCTTACAAATCTTCCACCTGAAATGGGTACATCCTATCCGGCCAATATGGTATGGGCTCATTGGGCGCTGACAAAAATCGGGCGAACAGATAAAATCATTTCGGATATCAGGAGCCGTTGGTATGAAATGAAATCTGTTCACCTCAATAATACTATATCAGAACACTGGGATGCTGAACCCGATACGAATTCGCAGTGGAGCCATTGTGCAGTCGGCGCATTATTTTTGATGCACCAGGCTGTGGCAGGCATCCATTGCCTGAAACCCGGGTTTAGTGAAATAGAAATTGCACCCCAGTTGGGTGGACTTGAAAAGCTATCATTAACAACACATACTTTGAAAGGGCCAATACATACTGATTTGGAGCTGATCAATAATAAATTAAATGTAAAGCTTGACCTGCCAGAGGGCATTAGTGGAATTTTTAAATGGGAAGGAAGGAAGAGGACACTGCAGACCGGTAAACAGGAATTTATTGCTTGAGCTGATAATAAAATAGCATTCAATTGATAACTGTTTCCTTAGTTTAATTTTTTTTAAATGAAAAACGATAAAATGAAAAAATCAACACGAAGAAATTTCATAAAAACTGTTTCTGTCGTAGGGTTGTCAATTCCATTATTAAGCCCTGAAAAAGTATTTGGCCAATTCCTGGATTTATTTGCCTTTGAGTCGCCTTTCATGAAAGTCATAATGCAAAAGGACTGTCCTCAATTAACTTCTTTATGGGTAGATTCATTAGGTAAAAATAAAACAGCAGATAACCCGCTTTTAAGTGATGACAAAATTAACGCTAAATATAAAAGTAAGATTTCTTCAAAATCAATTTCATACTGGACTGAAAATCAGGAAATAAATAGTTTGCCGGCCTGGAAGTTTATATTTTCAGAAAAAAGCATACAGGTTATCTCAGAAAAAAATGATATCAGTGAGCCATTTAATGTCACCGTCAATCAGGAGCTGAACCATGCTACCGTCCTTGGCATTATGAAAGAGCGTAATAAGGTTTCCCTGCCATGTTTAATTCATCTGCCGGATATGGGAACTTTCCGGGTTACCAGTAATGTTCCGGAGGTAGAATTATTAATAGATGCCCGCCGTATTAGTACGGAAGTTAAAAATGATGAGGAGCATAGTTTTGTAAGTATTTCCTTTCCCGCGGCTTCCAATGAACATCCCCGGATTATTTATCAATTAGAAATAGTTAGCATTTATCCTGATATAGCAGGCATAAATAACAACCCGCTTTATGATGGCTTTAGGCGGAATTTCATAAACATTTTTCAGGTGAATCCCCGGCTTCGCGTTTTAGCCAATAATTCCTCCTCAGATCCTTGTGCTTTTACTTTGTATATGTCTGCCCAACTGGCCCAATATACTCCTCCTTTGTCGGATGGGCTAATAGCAATGGACTTGGTTAAAATGACACTTGACCGGTATATCAGTGGAATGAAAGCTTATGGTTTGGTTGGATATACAGATAACTACGAAGGCGCAGATACTGTTTCTTGGAAATCAAAATATGATAGCCTCGATTCTCATCCATCTTTGTTAATGGCTGCCTGCTATTATATCAATTCTGCAAAAGATAATAAATGGCAAAATGAAAACGTAAGTTCACTTATAGATTGGGCAGATATAATTATAAAAAAAGATATTGACGGGGATGGGCTGATTGAATATCCGTTAAGTGGAAATTACGGTTCATGGAATGGTAAACAGCGTCCTGCAAATTGGTGGGATACAATTGGTTTTGCCCACAAAGATGCTTACTCAAATGCATTGGCTTACCGGGCATTGAATTTATTTGGGGATATCCTGAAAAATGCAGGTAAGCCCGATGGTCAGAAATACCTTGATCAGGCAGCTAAATTAAAGTCGGTCTATTTTTCAACTTTTTATAACCCTGAATCTGGTGTTTTGGCGGGGTGGAAAAGTATGGACGGGCAATTACATGATTATTACTTCACTTTTGTAAACAGCATTGCGATTAGTTATGGTTTAATAAGTGCAGAACAAGGCAACCAGGTAATGGATAATTTATTATCAAAAATGGAGGCTGTTGGGTTTACCGATTTTTCTTTAGGCATGCCGGGAAATTTAATTCCAATAAAAAAAGGGGATTATACCGTTCCCGATCACCGTTGGGGAGGGCCAACGCAGGAAGATGGCACAGATGGGTTTCAGATTTATGAAAATGGCGGGGCAACAGCCTGTTATACTTATTTTACTGTAGATGCCTTACAGAAACTGAAACGAAATTCAGATTTGAAAAAAATATTTCCTCCAATTCTTAAAAGCGTAAAAGAAGGAAATTTTAATGGTAAATGTGAAAACAGAATGTCCAAAGACTGGAAAACCTGGAAAGGCGAATGCTGGGGCTACGAAGGTTTCTTATGTGACGGTTATATGGTACTGCTGGCTTGTTTAGGAGAAAAGTAAAGTTCTTTAATTAGGGTCTGTTTAAATTTATAAAATAATGATATAAAACATTGACTATCAGTTGCATAATTGAATAATATTTATTAACTTAATGGTTCCCAAACTGTTAAGAACACATAAAACACTATTCATCAGACATTACTGATAGCCAATGGATGCTATTACAAGGCATTTTAAGAGACGGCCGCAAAAGAAAACATTCTTTGCGGGATATTTTCAATGCCATCTTTTATTTGCTTAAAACAGGCTGCCAATGGCGTATGTTGCCAGGCTGTTTTCCAAAATGGGAATTGATTTACTACTATTTTACCAAATGGAAGAACACCGGAGTCATCGAACAAATTCGTGAATTGTTACGTGACAAAATACGCAAAAAAGCAGGGAGAGAAATTTCTCCAAGTTTGGCTCTCATTGATAGTCAGTCTATTAAAACAACAAGACTAGGTGGTGAGAATCAGGGGGGGGTGACGGAGGCAAAAAGATCAATGGATGCAAACGCCACATCATTACTGATACGATGGGTTTGCTACTTGCCTTTGTTGTACATGCTGCAAACGTGCATGACAGTAAAGGTGCAACCGATGTGATTGCCCTATTGAAAGGTAGGTTCGAAAGATTGGTCAAGATCGTTGCTGATGGTGGTTATCGTGGTGAGCTCATTGAGAAAACCAAAACCGCATTCGGCTGGATACTTGAAATTGTCTTACGCTCAGACCATTCAAGCAAATTTGTCGTGATACCCAAAAGATGGGTTGTTGAAAGAACGTTTGCTTGGTTTGAAAGCTACCAAAGACTTAGTAAAGACTTTGAATATCTTACAGATACAAGCGAGGCTATGATTCAATTTGCGATGATTAAATTAATGCTTAATAGAATTCAAAAATAAAATTTAAACAGTTTCTAAGTAATAACTAAAAAGGAGAATAACATGGAACGACGCAAACTAATTCGGAACTTAACAGGCTTGGGGATACTGGGCGGACTTTTCGTGACCAAAATGAGTATAGGATCGCCAAGAACGGATGGATCACAGATCAACGACTGGAATACGGAACTGACTAAACGGATCGCAGCCTTGGTGGACTGCGGTGGAGGGACGTTGGAGTTGGGTGACGGAGTGTATGAAATCTCAAAGCCGCTTCTCCTGCCGAATTCAGTCAGCTTGGTGATGACACCATGCGCGGTCATCCGGGCGCGGGACGGTTTTGAAGGAGACGCGGTCATCATCAAGGGTGGTGGGGAGGCCAAGTCCTCAAAATTCTCTCATACCGGTGGTTGGATTCGCGGAGGTGTGATTGACGGGGGCAGCCAACCGCTGACCGGACTGAGGGTTGAAAGTGTGGGACGGTTGGAAATCGCGGACCTTGTAGTGCTGAACGCCACTTATAAAGGCATTCACTGCACCAGTAATGGATATGAAACGAACTGTTCTCGGGTTCGCTGCGATGTTGATTTGAAAACGCGTTATGCGCCCGGGAGCATCGGTATCCATTACGAAAGAAACGACTGCATAGTAAATTTGGCTCATATCATCGGCTATGAGACCGGCCTGCGCACCGATGGTAGCACAAATTTTTTCACGGGAATCCATGTCTGGAATTTGGATCCCGACCAGGGACCAATGCTATATTGCTTCTATATCAACGGAGCAGCCTGTACTTTTAACCAGTGCTACGCGGACTCGCCGACCCTTGCAGGATTCTACATAACAAGGCCTCACCAATCTATAGCCCAATGCCGTGTATTCTTCAGTCGATGGGCAAAAGACAATAGCGGAGCCGGGTTCTTGATCACGCCCGAAGGCAAGCAGGGGAATCACATAGAGGGCAACGTACTGTTTGCCGATCCAAAACACAGACTTGCCAAAGCATTCGATGGTGAATTAGGTGGCTCCATCATTCTTGGAAATAGCTGTTGGGGAAGTAACGTGTTAGGGGGCATGGAGAATCGTATTCCGTCGGGTGAGTTACTTGAGTCATCCAAATTTGGCACACAGCAGACAAGCTCTTTCGAATACCCTCGGTTGAACCTGGCTGGCACCGGTTTCCGGATGACACAACAAACAAAGCCCCCGTTGCCAGAAGAGGGAGAGTTGGGGGAAGTAAGATGGGTGGATGACGGCAATACCTCGGCTTTGTGGGTCATGACCACGAGCGGTTGGAAGCAATCTAAACTGCTTTAATAACCAGAACGTGAATGAAATATATTACAAATTGAAGAGAGCCGTTTAGTGGATAAAGTAGTCGAAGAACAAAAGTTGAATATCTTTAATAAATAAAAAACGTCACAACATAATAAATTTAAATATGATTTCTGTTAAAAAAAATCCTGCCTGCCAAACATTTGTTTGGTTTAAATCTTTATTAACAGTCGTTTTACTGGCTGCATTTCAAATACATGCATTTCCCCAGGTATCTAATACGGATATTCCAATGATTGGCGCTGAAGTTTTTATAGAACCGGGCCAAACCAACGAGCAGATAGATACCTGGTTTCGCAGGATGAAAGAAGCGGGAATGACGGTTACCCGTATCCGTATGTTCGAGTCTTACATGCATAAACCCGATGGTACCTGGGATTACAGCCTGTTCGATATGGCATTTAAGGCAGGTGAAAAATATGGCATCAAAATATATGGCAACGCTTTTCCGGCAACCTCATTTACCGATGTGGGTGGATTTAAATTCCCCAAAAGTGAAGAGAACCTACGTTCTATTGCCGATTATATAAAAAATATGGTTACCCATTTCAGGCAATTTTCTTCATTGTACGGATGGGTGCCTATTAATGAACCAGGATCGGGAAGTTTACCGGATGATGCATTTACCGGTAATAAATTTACTGAATGGGAAAAGCATCAGGCAAAACCAACTTATAACAGTAAAGGTTACCAGGAACTTGATTTTAAGGAACAGCAATTTTTAGTAGATTATAATACGTGGTTCTTAAATTGGCTTACGGAACAAATTCATCAATACGATCCCGGCAGGCCCGTTCATGTTAATAACCATGCTATCTTCCAGAATGTGGCCGAATATAATTTTCCGGAATGGAGAAAATTTCTTACAAGCCTGGGCGGTTCGGCACATGCCAGCTGGCACTTTGGGTATTTTAACCGCCAACAATATGCTGTGGCTATGTCGGCGAATAGTGAAATCCTGCGTTCAGGCGCGGGCAATATTCCCTGGCTCATGACTGAATTGCAGGGAGGCAATAACATATACAGCGGAGGCCAGCCTATGTGCCCCACCAAAGAGGAAATAAGTCAATGGTTGTGGACTGTAATTGGCACGGGAAGTAAAGGGGCTATCTTCTGGTGCCTAAACCCCAGGGCTTCCGGGTTTGAGGCGGGCGAATGGGCCATGCTTGATTTTCAGGATAAACCTTCTGACCGGATGATAGCGGCTTCTGATATTGCAAAAATAATAAACAATAATCCCGACTTATTTGCTCATGCTAAAGTGCTTGAGTCTGGCATCAATATCATTTATACCCGTGAATCCATGTGGGTAGAAAAGAAACTTCAAACCGGCGTTACACCTTATGAAGGCCGTAATGTTGGTGGTGTAATGAAGTCGGCATTGGGATATTTTGAAGCATTGGGCGAAATGGGCATCCAGGCAAATTTTAAAGAAATAGATGAATTTGATTTTACGCAAAAAGACTATAAAGGGGAAACGATTATTCTTGCCCACCAGGTGAGTATCCCGTCCGGATATTGGGAGAAGCTGGAAAATTTTGTTAATAATGGCGGTAAGTTGATTGTAGATGGGCTGACTGCCTATTATGATGAAAATGCACACTGTATAATGATGACAGGTTTCCCACTTCAAAAACTCTTCGGAGGAAACATCAAAGAATTCAAATTAGTTGACAACCTGTTCGATGTAAATTTATCGATCCCAAAACTGATATTACCTGCCCATTTATGGAGAGGCACTATTGCTTTGACATCAGCAAAATCAATTGGAAATATTGGAGATGAAACGATTGCCTCCTTCAATCAATACGGCAATGGCGAAGTGTTATGGATACCCTCTCTTTTAGGTTTAGGGGGAAGGATCAGCAAAGACTACAGTCAGTTGGTTGCATTATTAAATGATGAGGCAAAGGAAAGTATTAATACAATCCCTTTCCGGTTTAAAAACCAGCAAAAGGGTATGATGATGAAAACGCTTAAGTCTGGTAATTCTTACCTTACTATTATCATTAATAAATCCGGGGCAAAACAATTTGTACAGCTTGATGTCAAAGATTCAAAACTCAAACCCACTGTTTTGTTTGCGAATAAGCAGGGTACAGCTACCGTAGAAAGTGTTCAGATTGAACCGGAAGAAACTATGGTTTTAAAATGGGACTAAACGTAGACTTATTGCCTTTAATTTATTGATTATATAAAATTTGAAGATGAATAAAAAAATCATCCTTTGTGTCTTTATAGGATTAATATTTTTAAAAATCGGACATTGCCAGCAACCTCAGGCGCTGAAAGAAGTGTTTATTAAAACAAAGCCTTCAGAAAAGTGGTGGGTAGGCATTGTTAACCAGGGGGAGAAGATGCCAGTTTCAGGAATTGCATATACAGAAGATTTTTATGCAAATTCCCAGGGCAATCAGTTCTCACCTTTGTTGCTTTCTAATGAAGGCCGGTATATCTGGAGCGAAAAACCTTTCCGTTTTGAGTTTAATAAAGGAGAAATCAATATCAGCAATCAACATGACTCGGTCTATGTAGGTTTGAGTGGAGCTTCATTAGCCGATGCCTATCGCTATGCCAGTAAAAATTTCTTTCCGCCCTCCGGGGAAATGCCCGATACCACTATGTTTATCCAACCTCAGTTTAATACCTGGATTGAGCTGGTTTATAATCAAAACCAGCAGGACATATTAAAGTATGCTCACGATATTGTCAACAATGGTTTTGAACCTGGCGTATTAATGATTGACGATAACTGGCAGCGCTATTATGGAAATTTTGAGTTTAAGGCAGAGCGTTTTGCCAACCCCGAAAAATTGGTGAAAGAACTTCATCAAATGGGTTTTAAAGTTATGCTTTGGGTCTGCCCGTTTGTTAGCCCCGATTCAAAAGAATTCAGGGAACTATCTTCCAAAAAATATTTCATTATGAACCCGAAACCTGGCAGCGATAAATCATGGAAAAGTGCGGACGAGCCTGCTATTATCCATTGGTGGAACGGTTATAGTGCAGAATTGGATTTTACAAACCAGGGTTCGGTTAAGTGGTTTAAAAGCAACCTGGATTCCCTGAAGTTGAAATATGGTATTGATGGGTTTAAGTTTGATGCAGGCGATGCTCAGTTCTACAATGATTCATTCATCACGTATCAAAAAATGTCGGTGAACGATCAGATTTTGCAATACGGGCTAATAGGCGAACAATATCCCCTAAATGAATTCAGGGTTATGTGGAAAATGGGTGGGCAGCCACTGGCACAGCGGTTAAAAGATAAAAGCCATAATTGGGAAGACCTTAATAAAATAATACCTCATTCATTTATCGAATCTTTGATTGGCAATTATTTTACCTGTCCTGATATGATTGGAGGCGGTGAGTTTACATCATTTATTTCCGCCAGGTCTTATGATGAAGATTTAGTAGTCAGGTCGGCCCAGTGCCAGGCATTAATGCCGATGATGCAATTCTCCGTAGCTCCCTGGCGGATATTGGACAAGAAGCGTTTAGATGCAGTTAAAGCATGCGTGGCTTTGAGAAAACAGTTTATACCCTATATTCTTTCATTAGTAAAAAAAGCTGCAGTTAGCGGAGAGCCAATTATTACCCCAATGGAGTTTTATTTTCCGAATCAAGGTTATGCCGATATAAAAGATCAGTTTATGTTAGGTAATAAAATATTAGTAGCTCCTGTGCTTAAAAAAGATGCGGATGAGCGTACTGTGATACTCCCAAAAGGAAAATGGAAAGGAGATGATGGAATACTTTATGCCGGCGGAAAAAGTTACACTATTAAAACTCCGGTTGAGCGGCTCCCGTACTTTGAATTGATCCAAAAGTAAACACCCACACAGAAAAAATAATTTCAATGATAAAGCAAGGTCTAATTTTTGGTGCATTTTTTTTAGCGTCTCTTACAAATGCTCAAACGCCTGAATGGCAAACACAGCATGTTAACCGGGTAAATTGCGAACCTGACCGGTCTGATTTTGTGCCGTTTAAAGATGAAGCTTCAGCATTGGGCTTTGATAAAACAAAGTCAGGCAATTATCAGCTACTCAACGGCGACTGGAAATTTAAGTATGCTAAAGATGTCCCTGAAAAACCGGAAGGTTTTTTTAAACCGGACTACAACGATGCAGAATGGAAAACAATTCCCGTTCCGTCGAATATCGAAATACAGGGGTATGGTATCCCAATTTATACCAATTGGAAATATCCCTTCCCTATTGCCCCTCCTCTCATTAAACGGGAAAATCCGGTAGGCTCCTATCGGCATCCATTCACAATTCCCGCGTCGTGGAACGGACAGAAGATCACCTTAAATTTTGAAGGGGTGCAGTCTGCTTTTTATTTATGGATTAACGGAAAAAAAGTTGGCTTTCATGAAGACGGTATGACCACCGCCTCATTTGATGTTACTTCATTCCTGAAACCGGGCACAAATCTGCTTGCCGTTGAAGTATATCGCTGGAGTGATGGCTCCTATCTTGAAGACCAGGACTTTTGGCGGTTGAGTGGTATCTACCGTGATGTTTTCCTGATGGCAGAGCCAAAGCAGCATGTCCGCGATTTTTATGTCGTGACCGACCTCGACGGAATGTATAAAAATGCGCAACTAAAAGTGGCTGTTTCTGTTGCAAATACAGATAATAGCACGAAACTTCAGATTAATTTATACGACACATACAACAAGAAGATTTTTCAGGAAAATTTACCAATCAACTCCCGGCAGACAAAAGGAGACACATCTGTTGATTTTGAAAAGTTTATTGCCAACCCAGACAAGTGGAGTGCAGAATTTCCCAATTTATATACTTTGACACTTACATTGCAAGACACTAAAGGGAAAACAATAGAAAGCATTGCCAAAAAAATCGGGTTCAGAAAAATTGAGATTAAAAATGGAAAGTTTTTAGTCAATGGCAAATTTGTTTACATAAAAGGAGTAAACCGGCATGAATTTGATCCGGATAAGGGTCGGGTAATTTCGCGTGAATTGATGATGAAAGATATTTTATTGATGAAACAAAATAACATCAATGCGGTACGTACCTCTCACTATCCCAATACTCCTATGTGGTACGACCTGTGCGACGAATATGGTATTTATTTATGGGACGAAGCAAATATTGAAGCACACAATATGGTGTTCACTTTAGATACCCATTTGCCTAATTTAGCGCAAGATACCACTTGGCAACAAGCGCATTTGGAACGAGGACTGGCGATGGTAGAACGTGACAAGAACCATCCCTCTGTTATTGTGTGGTCTTTGGGTAACGAATCAGGGGTTGGTGCTAATTTTACTGCCCTTGAGCGTGCCATACAGTTGGTTGATCCGTCAAGGCCAATCCATTACGAATTTAAAGATGACTGGGCTGGTATTTCAGGCTTCGATTTTATTTCGAATATGTATGCCTCGCCCGAATTTATGATCCAGTGCCACGACTCCTATCCCGGCCGGCCTGTAATATTGTGCGAATATGTTCATGCCATGGGCAATAGCTGCGGCGCCCTCAGTACCTATTGGGATGTGATATATTCACATGAACGAATGCAGGGAGGGTTTGTTTGGGATTGGGTAGATCAGGGACTTACTAAGATTTCGCCCGATGGGAAACGTTATTTTGCTTACGGTGGTGATTTTGGCGATACCCCCAATGACAAGAGTTTTTGCTGCAATGGCTTGGTGCAACCCGACCGCAAGCCTCACGGGCAACTTTCCGAAGTGAGAAAAGTCTATCAAGGTGTAATATTCAAACTTGTTGAAGCCACTAATGCCATTGTTTCCATAAAAAATGTGTTTAGTTTTACTCCTCTTGACAATTTTGATATTTCGTGGGAACTGATTAATAATGAGAAAACAGTCGATTCGGGAAATTTGAAACTGTTTATTGGCCCCATGGGAGAACAACAAGTAAAGCTTCCATTTAAAAATATGCCATCATCAATGCCAGGAGAGTGTTTCCTGAATATTTATGTTCGTTTGAAAGAGAAAACCCCCTGGGCAGAAAAAGGATATATCATCGCTCAGGCACAGATGCTTCTTTCCGGTTCAAGGCTGAATACACCTATCTCCATTGATAAATCTAAAAAGATTGATGTGGATGAAACCAACGAATTGATAACAGTCAAGACTGAAAATGTTCAATTTGTTTTCTCGAAGCTAAATGGGAATATTACGTCTTACCAAACCAATGGGAACGAAATGTTTGTGTTGCCATCGAAGCTAAACTTCTGGCGTTCGCCTACTGAAAACGATTCCTTCGACCAGCAGGGAGAAAAACGTTGGAGGGCCAATAAACTGGATAGCTTGCGAACAAAAGCAACGAGTGTTGCAGTGGAAAAGCACGCGGAAGGAACAGTGGCTGTCACTGCAGTGCAAAATCAGATCAATCCTAAAAACGAAACAGTGTTTGAAGATAAAATTGTGTACCTCGTATATCCTGATGGTTCGATAAATATCAAGATTGATTTCAACCCTGCTAAAGACGTCATTTCCTTGCCTAAGATTGGCCTTCAGCTCTATCTGAACAATACCATTCAGCAGGCAGAATGGTATGGATTTGGGCAGGAAACCTACGTTGACCGCAAAGCATGTGGGAAAGTTGATTTATACAAAATGTCGGTGCCCGATTTGTGGGTTGACTATGTCGTGCCGCAGGAAAACGGTAACCGCAGCGATTTGAGATGGTTGAAAATGAAAGATGAAAAAGGTGCAGGCATTTATGTTGAATCTGATTCCCTATTCAACTTTAGTGCATACCAATACAGCGATGAAAATATTACGGCCGCCAGACATACCTACAAATTACAAAAGACTCCCTATATTACATTAAACCTGGATTATAAACAGAATGGATTGGGCACAGCGACCTGTGGCCCGGGCTATCGTCCGGAATTTATCCTGAAAGCGGAACACATGAAATTCTCTTTTACTATCGAACCGGTGAAATGATATATATGAATTAAAAAATTGAAAATAAGGAAGAAATGGGCTCCAGACAATCAGGTAAAGCTTCTGACAATAATCCGTTTGCCGACTACATTTTTGATACTTTTTGAATATACCGTTTCCAAAATTTTCAGAAACGCAAACAGTATAGAAATAATCCCTGATTTTTTGTTCCTTGGCGAGGGTAAAATTACAGTTCGAGCAAAAGAAAATCAATCAGATTCATTTGCTTGATACCCTGATAATCATCCCCTATAATCATGTCGTTTAGCGTAATCACGTATTTGGGATAGTTGTCGTTGATCATCAGCAAACCACCACAAGATCCTTTAACCGGTATTTTGTTTAGATATTTAAGCTTGATTTATTTAAGAACAAACATTCCATTGTCAACGAATTGGATATTATATCATTGGAATGCGAATTGCTTGTAATTCCAAAGGTGGTGATCATGGTAATGAAGATGTTTTTCTTTGTTTTGGTCATATTTATAAGAACATCCTTTTTTTGCCTGAGTTTTTTTGCATAATCTGCATCAATTGTAAATTCAGCTTCCGAGAACTTCATTTCGCAAAGGTTAATGGAGGCATCTTTCCTGTCGATCAGCAGATCGATCTGAGTTCCAATGTCAGACGAATTTTTTTGTGCAGAATAGTGCCAGGGGCCATGAAAAGTTCCAACCATTCCAATCCCAAGTGCATTTTTGATATGTTGTATATGTTTCATACAGATCCCTTCAAAAGTATACCCAGCCCATGCTCTTCTCCGTGGATCATTTTGCTTGGATAGCCAATATCCCTCTCCGGGATCTCTTTTACCCAGGGGTTTTATCCAGTCAAAATAAAAAAGTGTAAATTCATCGGTAACCCGGTAAATCACATCATTTGATTTTTTTCCAAAGGGAATCCATGACTCGATAAAGCCCGATTCTTCCAATTCTTCCAGTATCTGGCTGGCCGTACCCCCGCTTGGAATCTTGGCTGCGGATAAAATCAGGTTTCGGCTCATTCCTGATCGGTTCTGTCTTAATGCCTCAATAATTCTGATATGCTGATCGCTTTGATCGAAAAGTGATGCGTATAGCTTTTCAAATTCACTCCTTAATAGTCCTCCCCTCGAAAAGCAGATTTTATCTATAATTTGCACCGATGAAAGACCTGGTTCTGCCTGTTTCAGGTAGTATGGCACACCACCCAAGGCCATGTAAAGCGAAATGATTTGAAATCTGGTAAGTACAACTCCCCTCGATTTCAAAAAGCTTTCAGCTTCCGGAATTGTAAAAGGTAATAACCTGATTTGACGGGTAAGTCTGTTGTGAAGTCCCCCTTTGGAGTTAACAATTTTTTGAATCATCCAGGAGGCGGCGGATCCGCAAACAACCAGAACCAGGTTGCTTTGTTTCGAACCAAAACTATTCCAGAAATGCTCTAGTGCTGCTAAGAATTTCGATTTCGGAGTATTTAGCCACGGCAGTTCATCAATAAAAACAACCCTTTTGCCAGTATCTTGTTTCTGTTTTAACGATTCTATAAATTGCTCCAGAAAAGAAAAAGCTTCAAACCACGATCCTGGAGTTTGAGGTAGGATACCAATTCCGATGGCATTTTTAAGCGATTGCGCGAAGTTTTTTAGCTGCACTGTCAGTGATGCCTGGTGAACACCCACCATTTCAAAACAGATCGAATCCCCATAAAATTCCCTGATCAGAAAAGTTTTACCCACCCTGCGGCGACCATAAACCGCCATGAATTCCGGATCTGGTGAATGAAAGGCTGTTGCTAGTATTTCGGTTTCATTAATTCTTCCTATGATCTTTTCTTTTGCCATAAGATCGATTTTGGCTGCATTTAAACATCTATAACCAGCCAAAAATACACAATTAGTTTTGATTTGGCTGCATTTACTAAATTATTATCAGCCAAAAATACATATATACTCTCGTTATGGCTGCATTTAATTATTTATTATCAGCCAAAATATTTTATTGATCAGATATACAACATCATAATATCTCTATCTCAATCGCTCGGGCATCAATATCTCCCTCTGCCGTAAGTTGATTTGCCTGATTTGGGAATATAACTTGGATCTAGTGCGATAACCGTTTCAGTAGAGACTGTTTGTTTGATACCCTGATATCTTTAATACAAAAACCCAAACGACCAAAACGGGATCTTATTTTGTTGGGCATATTCTATATTGTCGGCGACCACATAGGCGTTTTCAATTCCTGTAATTTGTTTGCGGGTTTTGTTTTTGCCTCCAATTTCAAAGGTGTATTTATGGTCGACCAGAAAATCACTCTTGTCTATAGCGTTAATGGCGTGAAGAACCTGAAGTTGGTTTAAAAAGAAGGTTTCCCGTAAGGTTCCCTGATTTGATTGATGATCTGTCAGTGTATTGACAAGATTCGGATTATTCAGGTATATTTTTTCGGGTTTGTTCATTTTAGTGATTCCATGGGCGCTGGTTTGTAAAAGTATTAATAGATCAGCCTTCTCGAGCAGATATAAATATCGAACGAGTGTTTCACGACTCACCCCCACCTGCTGACTGAGATTCACAATATTGGGCTTGTAAGGAACAATCTCCGCCAGTATGGCAATGAGCTTTCTTAAATAATGGACTGCATTAAAGTCAATATTTTCAACTGATGGTAAATCGCTGTCCAATAAATGATTTACTGTTTGTTTAAGCCTGATTTGAAATTCGGCTTCACCTTCCCTGAAAAAGGGATAATATCCGAATTGGAGATACTCTTCGAAAAGTTTTAGCGGTTTTATTTTCTCCAGAATAGCCGGAATCCTTTTTGACGCATTTTTCAAAAGATCGTCCAGATCAAGAACTGGAAGATGATAATTGTATTTTAATGCGATAAACTCCCGAAAAGACAAGCCCTGTAATTTATAAAGGATGGCTCGCCGGCTTAAATCAGCTTTCCCTCTGTAAATATCCAATGCGGAAGAACCGGTTATTGCAATCTTTAGATCAGGGAAATAATCATATATGTTTTTGATCTCCTGCGACCAGTTTTTGTATTTGTGAATTTCATCCAGAAAAAGATACTTCCCACCCTTTTTTACAAACTCATCTGCAAAACTAACAAGGGTGTTTTTTGAAAAATATAAATCATCAAGGTTTGCATAAATAACTTCATCTGGTGTTTTATTTAAATTTTCCCTGATGTATTGGAGCAATAGCGTAGTTTTCCCAACACCTCTCGCTCCGGTTATCGCTATTAATCGGTTGTTCCAGTTAATCTTATTCCATAAATAACGTTTGAAAGAGGTATCAACAGCGGCGATCCTTGATGCTGAAAATTGAAACAATTTTTCCATTTTGTCAGATGCTTTCTGCAAATATAGCAATATATTGACAGATGCATCTGTCAATTACATCTTTTTATTTTTGGTATCATATTTAGGAATCACTCATTTGTGCCTACGGCATGGATTTTCTGAATTACCAGATTGATGACAAAATTACTGTTCGAGCAAAAGAAAATCAATCAAATTCATCTGCTTGATACCCTGATAATCATTCCCTGTAATCATGTCGTTTAGCGTAATTTCTTAATCCCTGATCTTATCCATCGCTGTTTGAATATTGTTACTTGTTTCTTTGGTGATGCCATATTCACTGGCAATTGCGCCCCATTGGCTTATGGCCTCCTGAACCTCTTCGATTATGGAGCTTGCATTTTTCAACCCGAAATGTGCGGACAATTTCATAAGCTCTTTTCGTCCCGGATTTTTACTTTCCCCGGCTATCATGGTACTGTGAAACCCGTATCCGGAATACGAGAAGGTAAGATCGTAGGCCGGTGCAAACCGCCATTCTCCTTTGGCATCCAATAGGAAAGAGAAATTCTTGCTGTGGTCATCCCGGTTATGCGAATACACGTTAAATGCAGCCAACCTGAAAATTTTTTCATAGGCTTTCACATGCTTTTCCAGCCGGAAAGCACAATCCATCAAATGCCCGTAATCCATTGTACTCATCCTGAAGTTGTCGTGCATGATACCAGAAGCGGTGTGTGTATGCAGACGTTTCTCAGCTGCCCGGTCAAACCGCTTTGTCCCAAAATATACCTGTCCTGATTTCCCTTTAAAAAGACGGCATTCACTCATTTCTATGCCTGCCAGAAGGGCCATTTTGTGATAAGCAAATTCGATGTTCGCGATCTCCCTGTTATCAGATGATGACGGGAATTTGATGATCCATTCGTCATAGCCTTCCGGGATGTTGTCCACACCGTGTATCAGGTCGTCGGTCAGCGGGTTGTAAGCAGCAAAAATCTTTGGCCTGGCGCCACCTGAAGATCCTCCGAGGATAAACAATTCCTCGATAATCTCTGAGCTGGTGCCCTGGAGTATGTGGCTCATTTCAGTGGCAAGGATATCCAGTTCGGGAACAAGGTCTGTTGTCTTTTCAGGTTTAATTTCTGGTCTGTAAGCAAGGGCCCCCATTCCCCGTGATCCGACATAAGCCAGCCGGTCCAAAGGTGTTATCCTACCAATGTCAATCCCTTTTGCAGATAAGGAGCGGTCCAATAATAGTCGGCCCCAGCCATCAGGTAATGAGTCGTTGAATACCCCAAACAACCCGTCAAAAGGTTGTTTCTCGGCACTTACTATATCACCTGAAAAAGGGAGTTTTATGGGCGAAAGATTAAGCCCGGTTTTAAGGTAATCAGTATTGTACCTGAAATATATTTTTTGGCCGGAAAGCACCAGTTCCCCAACTTCAAGGCTATTTCCCCCGAGAAGCAGCGATACGAACAATTTATTGATACCGGCCATTGGTTATTGCTTAATCTTTAAATAATTTTTTAATATCATCAAGGTTTTCCTTTAAAAGCAGGAGGTTGTCAAATTCATTCAACCGTCCTAAAAGGTGCATCAGTTTCAGCAGCGAATCCAGCGATATTTTTCCGGTATTCTCGAAACGCTTTAAACTGCCCAGGGATACGCCCGAACGTTCGGCCATCTCTTCCTGCGACATTTTTAGTTGCTTTCGCAAGGAGCGGTGTCTTTCGGCCAGTGCTTTACTTACCTTCAGTGGCGTTGGTCCTAATGAATACATTTTTTTGGTTAAAATATTATCCAAATATAGCTATAAATATTAAATACGGCTAATATATTATCTGTATTTTATTGATTGTGCTTTTATGGATTGCCTTACTTATTTGAAAAGGTGTTTAAATATACTTATCGCAAACAATAGTTGTTGAAATATTTGTGCTATTTTGTAAATAGTCATTTGAATATTTGCAACTTGTTATTCATTATAAACTTATACGATGAAATGGCCATGATTTGACAATCATCAATCGTGATGAAAATAATCTCAGGGCTATTCCATTTGGCAATTAAAAAACAAATTATTTACAAATGAAACGACTATAAAAAAATCTTCCACACGCAGGCTAATCCGCCAGCTGGCGGATCGGGTGTTCCATCCCGCACCTGCGGGATTAAAAAACAAAATCACAAACAGATGAAAAGGGAAAATGAACTATTTGCACCTCAAATTGATTCGGTTATCAGTAATTTAAGTCCGGAGATGGATTTAATGTGCTGTAGTATTTACCTTATGCTAAAGGAAATATACGAACTGTTTAGCTGTGTAAAACCTATTGGTGACGACGATGTCAGGCATATTTGGATTGAAGCAGAGAGAGGACCGCTGGAAGCTTTCGGCGATTATGAAGAATACAAAGAGTGCGGCGAGGTCGAAAGTCCGGATGATTTTGAACAACTTTGGAAAGCCTATTATCCTGCGAAGGCAAAATGGTATCAATTCCAAACCGCGAGATACAAGGATGATCAGTATTTTTATTTTGATGGAAAGCTGATCTTTTCAATTGATATAAATTCTGAGATTCCGGACAGTAAACCAGGTTTGAACCTGGAGTATATTCAACGTTTCCTTGAATGGTTATTGGAAAGAATAAATGATGAAACCGAAAAGCTCAAGAATGATATATTTTCCTATAATCTTTATATTCTGCAAAACCTTCCTTTCACGAAAAGATTTGGCCGTATCAGGCGACAAGATTTTTGGGATATACTTGGAGAGGAATCTTTTCGTCCGGATATTGCCCTGGGTCAAGATTTAATAGAAAAGCTGAAACAAGCATTGAATTGGATAAAAGATAAGGAATCGACTCTTTTGCATGAAATGACGGCCAACGAGTTTTACAGGATTTGCGAAATTTGTTACGATGCAAATGGCTATTTTAAAGACCAAAACAAGACCCTCCCTTCCCGCGAAAAATATTTGAGCATGGCTGATGGCCGTGATGCCGGGTTGAGGGATATTGCCGCAGATTCGCCAATGGCTTTTTCTGAATGGTTCCACAGCGATTGCATGCTAGGCGCTCACCCATGGGAGATTTGCCGGGGAGGCAATTCAACCCATATCTCTCTGTTTGCTTCACCTAAAGATGGTAAATGGAGCATCCGTTTGGCCGGCCCTGGTATCAGCAGGGTGGAAGAAACCGTACGGATGGCGGTTGCCTTGTATGAAAACGATATTCCTTTTGAATTGAGCGATGCCGAAGAAATCGTTAACATGATTTCAGGTACTGATTTAATTGGAATAGTCCCCGATACGGTAGTTCCCCGTTATTGCCATAGTCTGTTTCCAAAAGATGACCGGATTATTGATTTTATGAATCTTGATAACGACGAAAGTACACAACATGCGATCTTAGGGAAGACCTATTGGTATCCTTTGGAAAAGATTGAACATAATTGCAAAACAATTTAATAGCACATCAAATATGGAAAGGATTATAAATGAAGTTGTTTACAAAACCACAATGGAAAGGATAGAAGAACTTTTGCCAATGGTAACGGACGATACACCACTATACGATCGCAAAGCCATAGAACTGAAAATAATGTCAGATATTGTGATTGAGTACGAGGAGTGTCATTTTCCTATCGCTAATTCTACGCTTGCGGATGTAGTGAAGATGAGATTAGAACAAGAGGCAATGTCTCAGTGCGATTTTGCAAAAAAATTTGGCGTATCACCCTCTCGTGTGAGTGAGTATTTTACAGGGAAAAGTGAACCAACGCTAAAAATAGCGCGAAATATCAGTAAAATACTCAATATTGAACCCTCCATCATTTTGGGAATATAATAACTGTTTGAAAAAAGTGTAAAGTATTAAAATTGAATCAAATCAGGCTGAAATGAACGTATCAAAAATCGAACACATTGGTATCGCAGTTGATAAACTGGATACAGCTATACCCTATTATGAAACCCTTTTGGGAACAAAATGTTATGCCATCGAAGAGGTAGTCGACCAGAAAGTAAAAACCGCTTTTTTTAAAGTAGGGGAAACAAAAATTGAATTGTTGGAATCAACTGACCCCACAGGCCCTATCGGGAAGTTTCTCGAAAAAAGGGGACAAGGTGTCCACCATATCGCCTTTGCAGTTGACAAAGTAAATGAAGCGCTTGGTGAAGCAGAAGCATCAGGTATTCAACTGATTGACAAGCAAGGACGTAAAGGGGCTGAGGGATTGACCATTGGTTTTCTCCATCCAAAATCTACTTTTGGTGTATTGACGGAACTGTGTAGCGAAAAGATTTAAACAATTACTCCAT